>JAFTOB010000063.1 GCA_017451545.1 Clostridia bacterium
AATCCTCCTTTTTGCGTCTCGGAAATAAGAAGCGAAAAATTGGGTATGGAGCGAAGCGCAATACCTAATTTTTGGTTTCTTTTTTCAGCAAAAAAGCAAAAAAGATGAGCAAGGCAAAACCACTGTAATCTTTAATATCATACAGTGGCAATATTCGGTTAAACCGTTCGTTTGCGCGGCCTGAAAAAGAAGCCAAAAATTAGGTACTTCGTACCCAATTTTTCGCTTCTTTTTCACTGAAGCAAGGGCCGCGTAGGAGAGAGTTTCGCGCTCTGCGGAGCGCGACCAACGGGTTGCCGTTGGATCGCAAAAAACTTTTGAAAAAGTTTTATCAAAACTTTCAAAAAGGGGTTAGGCTTAAACCTTCAAACTCTAATTTATCATTACGTTTAATTTTTCAAAAAGCCCTTGCGGTTTTCGCGCAAATGTTATATAATTAAGGTATGAATGCTTAATGGAGATTTTTATGAGAAACGAACAGCTTGCGGATATCCTCCGCCCCAAGAGCTTTGACGAGATCGTCGGCCAACGCCACCTTTTCGGCGAGCGCGGCGTCCTTCGCAAAATGACCGAGAGCGGCAGGATCCCAAATATGATATTCTTCGGCCCTCCCGGCACCGGCAAGACCACGGCGGCGGGAATTATCGCCGCGCAGTCGGGGATGTATTTCAGAAAGCTCAACGCCACCTCGGCCTCCCTCTCCGACGTCAAGGACGTCATAGCCGAGACCGACAACATCTTCGGTGCGGGCGGCATACTCCTTTACCTCGACGAGATCCAATACTTCAACCGCAAGCAGCAGCAATCCCTGCTTGAATATATGGAGGACGGACGCATCACCCTCATCGCCTCCACCACCGAAAATCCCCATTTCTACGTTTATAACGCCATAATCTCCCGCTCCTCACTCTTTGAGTTCAAGCCCGTCACCCCCGACGAGATCGCAAAAAATCTCAACCGTGTGCTCGGCTATCTCAACGAGCAGAGCAAGACCGAAAAAACGGCGAGTGAGGACGTGCTCCGCTTCATCGGCAACTGCACGGGTGGCGACGTGCGCCGCTCTGTCAACCTTTTCGAAAACGCCTACTACGCCTCCGATGCCGAGATCACCCGCGAGGCGGTTGAAAGCTTCTTCGTCAAGATCGGCAATTATAACGACGACTCCCACTACGATCTACTTTCCTGCCTGCAAAAGTCCATCCGCGGCTCGGATCCCAACGCCGCCGTCTTTTACACGGCAAAGCTGTTAGAGTCGGGCGAGCTTTTGTCGGTCTGCCGTCGGCTTCAGGTCATAGCCGCCGAGGACGTGGGACTTGCCTACCCCCAGGCCATCTCCATCGTCAAGGCCTGCTGTGACTCGGCCCGCGAGCTTGGAATGCCAGAGGCGAGACTGCCCTTGGCCGATGCCGCCGTCCTGCTTGCCACCGCGCCAAAGTCCAACTCGGCATATATGGCCATGGCCGCCGCAATGGAGGACATTGAAAAGGGACTCGGCGGTGAGATCCCGAACCATCTGAAGAGCCCCCTCTTCAAGGGCTACAAATATCCCCACGATTACCCCAACCACTGGGTCGATCAGCAATATCTGCCAAACGAACTGAAAGAAAGGGAGTACTACCGCTTCGGCGACAACAAGACCGAGCAGGCGGCACAGGCTTACTACGAGAAAGTACATGGAAAAACGCTTCAAAAAAAATGATAACGGATTTGTCTGCGCCCATTGCGGTCGGGAGGTCGAGCCCCTCGGCTACTCCTCGCGCAACCATTGCCCCCATTGCCTTTGGTCGCTCCATCTCGATATAAACCCCGGCGACCGCGCCTGCGAGTGTCAGGGTCGGCTTGAGCCCGTCAAGAGCGAGCCCGATCCCAAAAAAGGCTTTATCATCACCCACCGCTGTGAAAAGTGCGGCGAAATCCGCCGTTGCCGCTCGGCCGCGGATGACGACATCGACCTTCTCATCGCCCTCACCGCCCGCGAATTTTGAAAATGTTTGCAAAAGTTTGATCGTTTTTGTTTGAAAGAACGAAAATACATCAATATTTTGACAAACTATTGACTTTTTTTGCAAAAGTTATATAATGTAGCTGTAAGAAAAATATTTGCAAGGAGAAAAAACACCATGGCAATCGTAACTATAATCGGCGCCGGCATGATGGGCTCGGCACTGGCATTCCCCGCAAGAGAAAACGGCAACGAGGTCAGACTCGTCGGAACTCCCCTTGACCGCGAGATCATCGAGACCTCCGCAAAGACCGGCCGTCATCCCAAGTTCACCAAGGATTTCCCCGCAGGCCTCAAGTACTACCAGATCGAGGATATGGAAAAGGCTATTGAGGGCTCCGATATGATCATCGGCGGCGTCAGCAGCTTCGGCGTTGACTGGTTCGGTGACTACGTTCTCCCCAAGATCCCCGAGAGCATTCCCGTTCTCTCCGTTACCAAGGGCCTTTGGGACACCGAGGAAGGCAAGCTCCTCACCTACCCCGAGGTCTGGGAGGCAAAGCTCGAGGCGATGGGCAAAAAGCTCAACATCAACGCTATCGGCGGTCCCTGCACCAGCTATGAGCTGGTAGCTCACGACCAGACCGAGGTTGCATTCTGCGGTCACGACCTTGAGACCCTTAAGAAGCTCAAGGCTATTATGGCAACCGACTACTATCACATCAGCCTTTCCACCGACGTCGTCGGTATCGAGAGCGCAGTTGCCCTCAAGAACGGCTACGCACTCGGCATCGCGCTCACCATCGGTCTGAATCAGAAGGCATTCGGACTTGACAGCGAGCTCCACTTCAACTCCCAGGCCGCCGTTTTCGGTCAGGCTGTTAAGGAGATGTCCAGACTGCTCGACTATCAGGGCGCAGGTACTCTCGAGAACCTTTGCGTCGGTGCCGGTGACCTCTACGTTACCGTTTACGGCGGACGCACCCGTCTCGTCGGTATCCTTCTCGGCCGCGGCCTGAACATTGACGAGGCAAAGGCAGAGCTCAACGGCGTTACCCTTGAGTCCCTCGTTGTTGCCGTTCGAGTTGCCCGCGCAGTTAAGGTATGCGCACAGAAGGGCATCCTCAACGCCGAGGACTTCCCCCTGCTCATGCACGTTGATTCCATCATCACCGACAAGAAGGAAGTCAACATTCCTTGGGAAGACTTCACCTTCGTTTCCGCTAAGTAATATCGAAAAATCAAGCAGGGCTGACAATGTCAGCCCTGCTTTTTTATATTTATGCCGATAAATCGGGGTTTGAAGGGTCCAAGCAGGCTTCACCGCATACAGCGGGACGGTTCTCTGTGTTTCCGTCTCGCTCTTTTCAATACCGTGCTGTCATAAATCGGCGGGACGGGCCATATAATTTGGCAAGGACAAGACCGAAGGGAGGCGTGACCGTTGAGGGTCGGAATAATCAACCGTGAGCGCGACGCGGCGCTCGATTGCGGCATATTGGAGCTTTTGCCCCCGCATATTTCCGCGGAGATCCGAGCAATGCCCATAGGTCAGGTGGACGAGATCCGCCTTCGCCGCGACGCCCTTTGCTCTCTAACCTCGGACGGCAGGACTCTGCCCCTGCGAGGTCGGCTTGACGGGGCGGCCATGGGCGAGATCCTCAAGCGCATCTGCGGTGGATCGCTCTACGCCCACGAAGATACCGTTCGCCGCGGCTACGTGGTCTTTGGCGGCGGCGTGCGCGTGGGAGTCTGCGGTCGGGCGGTGACCGAGGGAGGACGCGTGGCCGGCGTGTACGACGTCTCGTCGCTCTGCATCCGTCTGCCCCACCGAGTGCCTGCCGTGGGGGAGAGGCTTTGCCCGCTCGTGCGGCGCGGCGGTCTGCTCATTTATTCGCCCCCGGGTGTGGGCAAGACCACCCTGCTCCGCGCGCTTTTAGCGAGGCTGACCACGGGACCCGACGCCCTGCGGTGCGCCGTTATCGACACACGGGGTGAGCTTTCCTGCTTTCTGCCCTCCGATTCCTGCGCCGATATTCTCACGGGCTACCCTCGCGGCACGGGCATTGAGATCGCGGCGCGGTGCCTGAATCCACAGCTCATCGTCTGCGACGAGATCGGCGGCGATATGGACGAGGCTAAGAGCATTGCCGCCGCACACAACGTCGGGGTCTCGCTTCTCGCCTCGGCTCACGGGCAGAACGTGCGCTCGCTTTTGCGCCGCGCGCCAATTGCTCTTTTGCACGAAAAGGGCATTTTCGACCACTACGCAGGCATCGTGCGCAAAGCTTCGGACTATATTTACGACGTGGTGAGTGCGGATGAGCTTTAAGCTTTTCGGCGCGGTGGCCGTGATGCTGGCGGGACTCGGACTTTCCCTCGTGCTCAATGCGCGTGAGGCTCGGCGGTCGGCACAGCTTTCTGCCATCTGCGATCTGCTCCGATTTTTCCGCACGCGGATCGACTGTTATCTCTCGCCCGTGGGTGAGATCTTCGCCGCTGCCGACAAAAAAACTCTTGAGGCCTGCGGCTGTAACACTGCTGTGACGAGCTTCGACGGCTTTATCGAGTCCTTGGATCCGCCGCCTCCCGAAGAGGCTCTCTGCCTGCTCCGCTCCTTTTCGGCCGAGCTCGGGTCGAGCTACCGCGAGGATCAGCTCAAGAGCTGTGACTACCACCTCTCGCGCCTCATCCCGATTCGGGATACCGCCGCGGCCGAGGCGGCCAAGCGGCGGCGGCTGAACACAGCCCTTTGCCTTACTCTTGCCGCCGCCACCGTTATTCTGCTTATTTAAAGGATATTTCAAAATGGACGTAACTCTTATATTAAAGGTCGTGGGCGTGGGGCTTTTGGTGGCTCTGTCCTCTCAAGTGCTGGCAAAATCGGGAAAGGACGAGCAGGCAATGCTGGTCACGGTGGCCGGGGTCATCGTGGTCATGCTTATGCTGGTCTCAAATCTCGGGGAGCTGATCGGCACCGTCCGCTCCCTCTTCGGCATCTGATGACCGCCCTAAGACTTTGCGGCGTGGCCATCCTTGCCGTCATCTGCGCGTCGGTGATCCGCCCCATTGCTTCGGGGATCCTGCCCTCGGCGCGGGTGGCGACCGGGATCGTGCTCGCCATATCTCTGCTCGGTCTGGCAGGGCCCGCCGTTGAATACGTGACCGCACTTTCTGGAGCCGTGGGCTTTGAAAAATACGCGTCGCCCATTCTTAAGGGCTGTGGCATTGCCGCTTTGAGCCACGGGTGCGCGACCCTTTGCCGTGACAGCGGCGAGGGCGGTATAGCAGAATACGTGGAGCTTGCGGGCAGGCTTGAGATCCTTCTGCTCTGCCTGCCGCTAATGGAGGAGGTGCTCTCGGTGGCGCGGGAGCTGATCGAAGGATGAGGCGCGCGCTTTTCGGTCTGCTTTTCGCGGCCTTGATCCTGATCGCGTTTACCCTTCCCTGCTATGCCGCCGAGGAGATCGAGATCGGCTACGGCGAGTTCGTCGATGAGCTTCCGAATACCCTTGTCGACCGCCTCCCGAGCGGCGATTGGGGCTCCGATCCTTCGTCGGATGCAACCTCGCTTGTAAGTTGGGAGCACGTATCGGCCGAGATATCCGAAATTCTGGGGCTCGGCCTTGGCGCATCGCTCCGAATTTTAGCGGTGCTTATGGGACTTATACTGATCTCGGCGGCGGCACGGTCGCTATGTGCCTCATTCGGCGGTCGCTCGGCGGCACTGCTTGAGCTCTGCACGGCGGGGGCTGTCTGCGCGGCGGCAATTTCACTGCAATACGAGATCTTGCTGGGCGCGGCCGATTACCTCGCCGACCTGACACTTTTGATGAACGCCATGCTCCCCGTCACCGTCTCGCTATACGCCGCAGGTGGCAACGTGGCCACGGCAGGTGTCAGCGCGGGGGCCTTTGGGATCTTTCTCAATCTCTCCGAGAATATTCTCGCCACCACCGTCGTGCCGTTTTCCGGAATATGTCTCGCCTTCGCTCTCGTGGGATCGATGTCGGGCGGTCTCGACCTGCGCAGTATTTCGGGGACTTTTAAAAGGATCTACTCCACCGCGCTTTCGTTCATAATGATGCTTTTTTCGGCGGTTATGGCAGCTCAAACGATCCTTGCCTCGGCGAGCGACAGCATATCGCTCCGCGCAACAAAATTCGTGGCGGGGTCGGTGATCCCCGTCCTCGGCGGATCTGTCAGCGAGAGCGTCAAGACCCTCGCCGCAGGCATCGGGGCACTTCGTAAAAGCGTTGGGATCTGCGGCATCGCGCTGATCGCTCTGCTCTTTTTGCCCGTACTCGTATCCCTGCTCCTGACCCGCGCCGTCAACGGCATCGCCGCGTCCTTTGCGAATATGCTGGGCTGTGACCGTGAGGGGGCTCTGCTCGCCGAGCTTTCTAGTGTTTACGGCTACATTTGCGGCGTGCTGGCCGTCTGCTCTATCACTTTCATTTTCACCTTGATAATGCTGATCAACACGGGGGTGGCGATCCAATGAAGGAATATCTTTTTTCGGTGCTGGGGGCGTCCCTTGCGACCGTTGCCGTCATCCATCTTCTGCCCGACGGCGCAAAAAGTACAAAGCAGCTAAAGCTTCTCGTCTCTCTTGCCCTCCTCTGCACCGTGGCCGCTCCCCTTAGCGGCTTGACCGTGGACGGTGTGTCCGATTTTTTCTCGTCGATCACCGAAAGCGGACGTGTCGACACGGACGCCGAGGAAAAATACTACTCCGCTCTCACCGAGTTGAGCTCGGCCGAGCTTGAATCGCTCCTGCGGACACGGATAAGCTCCGAGCTTTCGCTGAACGCGCACGATCTGACCGTCACCGTGGAGGCCGAGGAGCGCGATGGCGTTTTCTACCCCACCCGTGTGGCTGTGGGGCTTTCGGGAGCGGCCATATTTGCTGACCCGTACGAAATTGAGGAGCTGGTTGAGTCGCTGGTGGGCTGTGATTGCGACACCTATTATTAAAGGAGGTAAACGTGGACTTAAAATCAAAGCTTTCGTCCCTCGCCTCGGGCAAGGGGCTGTGGATCGCCGTCGCCGCCTTCGCCTTGGGGCTTTTGCTGATGATATTCGGCGGCTCGGAGACCGCGGAAGCAAAAAAGGGCTCGGAAATCTCGGTCGAGCGCTACGCCGCCGCTCTTGAAGCCGACATAGCGGCGCTTTGCGAAAGTGTCAGCGGCGTTTCCCGTGTGACGGTGGCGGTCAGCCTTTCGGGGGGCATCGAATACGTTTACGCCACCGATTCAAAGGGCGATCCCGTCACTCTTGGCGGCAGCTCGGGCGGCGGACTCATCGTTCGGGAAAAGCTGCCCGAAATCGCGGGGGTGGGGGTGGTCTGCCGCGGCGGAGGCGACCCCGAAATTCAGCGGCGACTGATATCCTTGATCGGCGCGGCCTACGGTGTGAGTTCAAATCGCATCTTCATCACCGAGGCGCGATAATTTTTAAATAAAAGCACCTCGCGCGGAATAAACACGCGGCGGGCGCAATATATATGGAGTGTAAACAAATTTTTCGGAGGATTTTATATGGTTATCGAAAAGAAAAAGCCAATGGAGAAGGTCAAGAGCGTGCTGATGAAGATCGGCAAGAGAAATATGATCATCATCGCGGCCGTTCTGCTGGTCGGCGTGGCTGTGCTGGTGAACTGGGCGGTCTTCTCAAATGACGGCGGTGGCGGCTACGGCGGCTACGATCAGAGCTCGGGCATGAACAATTCCTACATCGGAACGTCGGGCAACACCGCCGACGGTGAGGATTGGTACGCGGCGGCACAGGTCAGCCGCTCCCAAGCCCGCGACGAGGCCCTCGAGGTGCTCCAGAGCGTGGTCAACGACAGCGCAGCCGACGAGGCGGCAAAGGCGGCGGCCTATTCCGACATCACGAAGCTTGCAAAGACCATGGAGAACGAGACCAACATCGAGACTCTCATGACCGCCAAGGGCTTTGAAAAATGCGTGGCCGTTATCAACGGCGATGACGCCAGCGTGATCGTCTCCTCGTCCGAGGCTCTCACCGTGGCCCAGATCTCCCAGATCAACGAGATCGTCTACACCCAGGCCGGCATCGACCCCGTCAACATCAAGATCATCTGCAAATAACGAAAGAGGCCGCAAGGCCTCTTTTGTTATTCACCGATAAATCGGAGTTTATTTGAAAGATTTTTTTCGAGAACCTTCTTGCAAGAAGGTTCTCGAGCTCTCCAAGAAACTTTAATGCATTGGTTAAGTTAAATGGGGAGTATATCTTTCAAAATTTGCTCGGTCGCAAATTTTGATTGATAATATCGGCTGAATTGTTCGCGCTACCGCAGGCGCACATTCCGGTGAAAACTCCTCATGGTGCGCCCTTTCTAAATATTACTATCAAAAAACGATTGCGATATTTCTGTCGTGCGCGTTAGGAGGCGGTAACGCCGGACTAAGCGCGGCGTGAGCGCAAAGAATTTGGCCGATAGAATATCTCAAACCGAACGTCCGAGTGAGGTTTGAAAGATAAATTACCCAATCAAGTTAACCAATGCGATGAAAGCTTTTGGGAGAGCTCGAGAACCCTTTTTGCCAAAAGGGTTCTCGAAAAAACTTTTCAAACAAACTCCGATTTATCTGTCAGGCGTATTCAAAAACAAAAACCGCTCTTTCTATCATCTGAGAAAAAGCGGTTTTATCTTTATTTTTTCTGCTGCTTGCACCAGATCTTCATAACGAGCTTGTGGGGCAAGAGCTTGACCATTCGCACCTGATTGCGGATAGGAAGGCCGCAGACAGACACGTCCTTGCCCTTTTTCATATCACGCAGGGCGCGGGTGACCACCTGCTCCGCCGTGTAATAGCGGTTGTAGTAGGTGATGGTATCGTCGGTGACGGCGCGGTCGAAAAATGCGGTCTTGACCCAGCCGGGGCAGACGGCCATAACACGGATTCCGCGGCTTTTCAGCTCCACGTTCAGTGCACGCGAGAAGCTGAGCACAAAGGCCTTGGATGCACCGTACACGCCTATATACGGCACGGGCTGGAAGGAGGACAAAGATCCGAGCTGATAGATCTGTCCGCCCGACTTCATATATGGCAGGCTGACGTGAGTCATTGCCACCAAAGCCTTATCGTTAAGCTCGATCATTTCGGTCAGCACGTCAAGGGGCACGTCGGTGAACTTTCCGAACCGTCCGAAGCCGCCCGCGTTGACCAGCACGCAGACCTCGGGTCTTTCGGCCTCAAGCAGAGCACGGTACTCCTCGATGCTCTCCTTTTTCGTCAAATCAAGAGGGATCGCGCGCACCGTTGCGCGGGTCTCCTTATCAAGAGCCTCCAGCGGCTCACGGCGGCGGGCGATGACCCACAGCTCGTCAAGCTCGGTGTCACGGTCGATCTGAAGCACGAACTCGCGACCCATACCCGACGACGCGCCGGTTATAACGGCAATTTTCTTCATAGCTTAAATAATGCAGTAGACGGGCAGACCGTTCTTCCACTCGGGCTCGGTGTTGCCCTCAATGAGAGGAAGCAGGTAACGGGCGCACTCGTCGGTTACGTTGTTGCCCTCGGCGTTGATAAATTTGTCTGGCACCTCGCGGATCATATTCGCGATCTTCGAGATATCGGAATAGTCGATCTCGGTGGCGTAGGGCTCATCGGACACGCGCTGAATACCCATCATCACGCGGCTGACACCGTCAATGGCAGCGGCAACGGCGGCGCGACCCACGCGCAGTGACTCCTCAACGTCAACGGCAGACTGAAGGTGAGCGGCACATCTCTGACAGAGATTGAGCTCAATGGAGCGCACCTTGCAACCGAAATGATCGCGGATGGCAAGCTCGAGAGCCTTGCCGGTTCCCGCAAGATACTTGTGACCGAAGGCATCGGCCACGCCGCTCTGTGTGCCCTCGCCCACGTACTTGCCGTCGGCAAAGCGCAGACCCTCGGAAACAGCGACAACCACGTTGGGGTGGCGCTCAAGGGCGGCGGCCACGTCGGCATAGAAGCGGTCAAGGTCGAAAACTCTCTCGGGGAGATAGATCAGGTCGGGGGCGATACCGTTGACCACGCGACCGATGGAGGATGCGGCGGTAAGCCAGCCCGCATCGCGACCCATGATCTCAACTATGGTAACGGCCTTGGTGGTGTAAACGGCACAGTCGCGGATGATCTCACCCACGGTGACGGCAATGTACTTGGCCGCCGAGGGGAATCCGGGCGAGTGATCGGTGCCCTCAAGGTCGTTGTCGATGGTCTTGGGCACGCCGATGAAGCGGATCTCGTAATCGCACTTCTCGGAGTAGCGCGACAGCTTGGCAACGGCATCCATGGAGTCGTTGCCTCCGATGTAGAAGTAGTATCTTATATCGTATTTTTTGAAAATGTTAAAGAGCTTTTCGTAGATCTCGTCGCCCGAATCGGGGTCGGGGAGCTTCTTGCGGCAAGAGCCGAGGGCGGCGGCGGGGGTATGCTCGAGAGCGGTCAGCTTAGATTCGTCGGCAAAGAACTCGTTGAGGTCAACGAGATCCTCGCGGAGAAGTCCCTCCACGCCGTTTCTCATTCCGTAGATCTTCTTTACTGTGTCGCTGTTTTCAAATGCGCCGCGGATAACGCCCGCAAGAGTGGCATTAATGGCCGCGGTGGGGCCGCCGGACTGACCGACGACGGCATTTCCGATAAGTTTTGTCATAATTATAATCCTTTCAGTTAATTATCATATTCATCAAGCTTGGCCTTGAGCTTTTTCATATCGGCCAGCATTTCCTCTTTTTTGCGGGGATCGCGCAGAAGGGCCGCAGGGTGATAGACCGCCGTCATAAGATATCCGCCGCGCTCGACCCATTCGCCGTGCTGCTTGGTGATCTTGTACTCGGGGTCGATGAGCCTCATAGCGGCGATGCGACCGAGGCAGACGATGATCCTCGGGCGAATGAGCCTGACCTGCTCGCGCAGATGCCCGATGCAGGCGTCCTCCTCGGCAGGCAGAGGATCTCGGTTCTTGGGCGGGCGGCACTTTAGGATGTTCGCAATGTAAACGTCCTCGCGCTCAATACCGACGGCGAAAAGAAATTTGTCGAGAAGCTGACCGGCGCGCCCCACAAACGGTGTGCCCGTAAGGTCCTCCTGCTCGCCGGGAGCCTCGCCCACGAACATCAGCCGTGCCTTTTCGTTTCCGACGCCGAACACGCATTTAGTGCGGGTTTTTGCCAGCTCACAGCCCTCGCAGGACTCGCAGATTTTTTTCAGCTCTTCAAGATTTTGTGCCATACCTGCCTCCGAATAGTTATTCTTTTGTCATTATACCATATTTTTCTCATTATTGCAATACCCGCACGGATTTTTTAGGATGCACCTCACCGACAATCGAAGTTTATTTGATTTTTTATTCGAGACCCCTTTTGCAAAAAGGGGTCTCGAGCTCTACCAAAAGCTTTTATCGCATTGGTTAGTTTATGTGGGTAATTTATCCTTTAAACCTCACTCGGACGTTCGGTTTAAGATATTCTATCGGCCAAATTCTTTGCGCTCACGCAGGCCTTAGTCCGGCGTTACCGCCTCCTAACGGCCACGACGGTGATATTACAATCAATTTCTGATCGTAATATTTAGAAAGGGCGCGCCAGGAGGAGTTTTCACCGGACTGCGCGCCTGCGAGAGCGCGAAC
>JAFTOB010000064.1 GCA_017451545.1 Clostridia bacterium
CTTTATTGCCTCCACAAGCAAGGCTAAGGATACCGCAATATCTCGAAATCAATCAACTACAAATTTTGGATCAGCTTCCCGTGTACCGGTCAATCAAAACTATACAGCACTCTTTCAAATGGCCCTTCCTTCATTGCCGTACGGCTCGACGTATAATAACATTGCATATCTCTGCTTGTCATACTATTTTGGTAACAGCAACGAGGGATATGTGGATCTAAACGTTTACAAGATGAACGGAGTATGGAGCGAAACCGGAGCGACCTATGCTAATTCCGCATCGCTTATCGACGGAACCGCTCTGTCCACCGAAACGGTTAGTTGGTACGACGAAATCTCTCAATCAGCACCGGGATTCGAATCATTTGATATATCGAACACTGTACGCGATTGGTACAGCGGAGACTCAACCGATTGGCAACCCTCATACGGATTTGCAGTAAAATACAGCTCAACATCTACGATAGCCGCAGTCTTTTTCAAAAGCAGCGAGTGCGGAGATAGCGAATTTACACCTTTCATAAGCGTTTCTTACACAACGACGATAGCCGACGGCGTGTATTCTCTGGAAAATCTGTATTACGATAATCACTACATAAACGCAGACGGCTATGCGTCGGGAACGTCTGTCGATACGACCAGTCCCTCTACCGAACCCACCAACGAAAATTCACCGAACCGCAGCGCACTGTTCAAGATTTCCCGCGATTCCGAGGGCAATTATATTATCCGCTCAATGCGTAACAATGCATTGGGGTTTGACGTTTCGGGTAATTCTCTTGCCTTTTATTCGATTCCAACCGACGATGACGACGTGGACGATTGGGATAAATTTCAAATCACGTGGTCAAATACAGATTATAGTGCCGTAATGATCCACCCAAACGAAAGCACGAACGTTATAAATATGAGCTCCTCTACCTCATTCAACCAAGTCGACGAGGGCATAGCAACCGCTTCGGCCAAATGGAGGCTGACGAGGTATTCTGGCGCGGCGCTTAACGGGGTTGGGATGAGCAACTTTGACGGATCGTTGAATCTTGGTGAAACATTTGATTATGATGCGTATATGTACAGCTCATCAATCGGTGTTAACGGGCCGGTTACTTACTCCGTGCGCGATACAGATTATACATCTACATATGAAGCGTCTATTAATGCCTCCGATGGATTATTATTAACACAAGCTTCCGGAGACCTAAAAATTGGGGTAACATATTCCGGCGCGCCGTATGTGTGGTATTGGAATATAAACATAATATTTTACGGTTGCAGAGGATATGATGTAATTCCACCTCTCAAAGCACTGTGGTGTTACAAAGAAGTGAATTGCCATGGATATGCTCTAAATTATGTACCCACCGAAGATAAAGGAGGAGATAAAAATCCTTTAAGGTCAAATAATTGGTTAATTATAACTGAGTCTGAATGGGAAACGGTAGATGATTCTAATGACTTGTTGGATATTTTTAAATGGGAATTTCAAAAGTGGATGACTGATAATATTGGGAGATCAAAATGGGAAGATGTAACAGACCATGGTGGTATTAATGCCAGTTTGGAATCAAATCAATGGTTGGTAGTTATGAGGGTTGGATATCATCCTGAATATTATGACCCCTTTACCTTTTCCACTAATTTTGACTATCACTTTTGGTATCGTACCAGTGAGGGGGAATGGGTAAACAAGCATGGATTCGGTTCAGCAAGCGAACCCTTGGGGGATGATCTGCCGACAGATAATGGTTCATTAGGCTGGCACTGTGGGCAAGACAAGCCATACTATTACGATAGTGATTTAATCTATTACAGAATTACAGCGTGAGGTTTATATGAAAAAGATACTTGTTTTAACTATAATTTTAGTACTTTCCGCACTTCTTTGCGTTTCTTGCAACACCGACGATCATACCAATGATGCTGAATGTAAATCTGAACACAACGGTGTTTCCTGTGAAGATAACATCGCGAAAATTGAAATTGGAATGGCATACGAAGATATCATTTCGCTTTTAGGAGAGCCGCGCGATAGCGGTGATACAAGCGTTATTTTTGATGCGGAATGGATAACATGTAAGGGTAATATTTATAGAATTGCCTTCAGTTGTCCCGGGGCCCCGGCACAAACTTTTCCAAGATTACAGAATTACCGAGGAAACGATGCGGGTGTATTTGATGTTGATCAAACCCAACACCCTACCTTGGAAAAAATCAAAGAGATAAAAAAAGGAATGACATATCAAGAAGTTGTAGATGTTCTTGGTAAGCCTCATCGTTATTACTCATCTACGCCATCAAGTGAAGAAAAAAATATTGGAAGTTATGTATGGGTTACAGACAATGGCAAGGCATTCAGGTATACTTTTGACTTGACTGAACACATTCCGTCAATGTATAAAATGAATCTTCGAGATATTAATCAGTATTTAAAAATGGCGTATGGGCCATTTGAAGTTGAATAATGCAAAATAAACTCTTGATTTGTTGTCCTGATAAAGAAAAAGTAAATCCATGATTTCCCCCGACCGAGCTCCGCTCGGTCGGGGATTTTTTTGCTGACAATTTAAATTTTCTTGAATTTTCTTAAAATCCTTGCAAAAAAGGCGCATTGGGTGTATAATAGTAAAGATAATTAATATAAGACCTACGGAGGAATCAAAAAATGTCTGAATGTACTCACGATTGCTCGACCTGCAATGCAAATTGCAGCTCCAAGCAAAAGCCTGAAAATATGCACGAAAAGCTCAACTCCCTGAGCCGCGTCGGCCACGTTATCGGCGTTGTCAGCGGCAAGGGCGGCGTCGGCAAGTCCCTTGTAACCTCTATGCTTGCGGTGCTCACCCAGAGAGAGGGCTACCACACCGCTATCCTTGATGCGGATATCACCGGCCCCTCGATTCCCCACATCTTCGGCCTGAAGGGCGGAGTTGAGGGCGACGAGAACGGTATGTACCCCGTCCGCACCAAGACCGGCATCGACGTTATGTCGGCAAATCTGCTCCTTGAGGACGCAGAGGCTCCCGTCGTATGGCGCGGTCCCGTCATCGCCGGCACCGTAAAGCAGTTCTGGACCGACGTTATCTGGAACGACGTAGACTATATGTTCGTCGACTGCCCTCCCGGAACCGGTGACGTTCCGCTCACCGTCTTCCAGAGCATTCCGCTGGACGGTATCATCATCGTCTCCAGCCCCCAGGATCTGGTCTCCATGATCGTTTCCAAGGCCGCAAATATGGCCAAGCTTATGAACATTCCCGTTCTCGGAATCGTTGAGAATATGAGCTATCTCAAGTGCCCCGACTGCGGCAAGGAGATCAAGCTCTACGGCGACAGCCACATTGAGGAGGTTGCCGAGAAGTTCGGCTTCGACCTGCTGGCCAAGAACCCCATCGATCCCAAGCTCGCCGCCCTCTGCGACCGCGGAATGCTTGAGCTGATGGAGAACCCCGCCCTCGACGGCGCGGTCAAGACCATCATCGAGAAGACCCAGAAATAAATGAGCAAGCTACGCGAATTCTTTTCGGATTTCAAAAAAGACCTTCGCGCCTGCATAAAAAAGCCAACGAAGGCAACCGTTCTGAAGGCGGTTTGCCTTTTTGGTTCTGTGGTGCTGATGATCCCTATTTGTATGCTCATCCTCAGCGGTGCCATCTGCGCGTCGCAGAGTAGTGACGTATACACCGTTGACTCAATTCCCGAATCGGCAACCGCCGATTGTATCGTGGTGCTTGGGGCAAAGGTGAGACCCGACGGCAGCCTCAGCGATATGCTTCGTGACCGCGTGCTCGTTGGGGTTGAGCTTTACAAAAAAGGCCTCGCACCCAAGATCCTTATGAGCGGCGACGCCGAGCACGAGGACTATGACGAGGTGACGGCAATGAAACGCTTTGCCGTGTCGCAGGGTGTGCCCGAGGAGGATATTATCTGCGACAGATACGGCCTTTCGACCTACGACAGTATGTGGCGCGCAAAGAAGCTGTACGGCTTCAAAAGCGTCATAGCCGTTACGCAGGAGTATCATCTTTACCGCACACTTTATATCAGCGAAAAGCTGGGGCTCGCCGCCGTCGGCGTATCGGCAGATCTTGATACCTACAGCGGTCAGCTTTGGCGCGATCTGCGTGAGATCGCGGCGAGAGCCAAGGACTTTTTCGGGACACTCAGAGGCGTGAGCCCGAAATATATCGGAGAGTAAATGGAACTTAAAACCTACAGGCTTTCGGGCTCGGCAGTGCTTGATCACATCCGCACCGACAGCTTCAAAAAGGCGCGCCTGAGCGTGACCCTGACTCTGCCCGCCGACAGCAATGATCTGGCCGCAATGTCCCTCGTTCTCCCGATTTCAATGCGGGCGACCGAGAAGTATAGCGACTTCGCCACTCTTTGCCGCCGTTGCGACGATCTCTACGCCGCCGATATCGGCGACACGGGAGCGATCCGCGGGAAATATACCGTTCTCGGCCTTCGGGCGGCTATGCTTTGCAACCGCTACGTGACCGATGCGGATAGGGAAAACGGGGTGGATATTACCGACGGGGTGATGGAGCTGATGTCACAGATCATCCTTCATCCGCGGCTTTCGGAGCGCGATATCGAAAATGAGAAAGCAAATCAGATAAACAGAATAAAAGCGAGGGTCAACGATTCCTTCGGCTTTGCCGTCCGCCGTCTGCGCGAGGTAATGCAAAAGGGCGAGCCCTGCATTATGGAGGCTCAGGAAACCATCTCCCGCATCGAAGCGTTGACACGGGAATCTCTTGAAGAGTACAGATCAAGGCTTCTCCGCGACGCGCGCGTGGAGTTTTTCTACTGCGGCCCCGAATCGGGAGAGCGCATCGGCGAGCTTATAGAAAAGCACTTCGCGCCGCTTCTCGGGAGCGACGCGGGCGAGCTGCCCGTTCCCGCCGCAAGGCTTGCGTGCGAGGGAAGATCGGTCACCGAGGAGGGCGAGTACACCCAGAGCAACCTGTTGCTCGGCTTTTGTACCGGAGTTCGCCTCTGCGATGCCGAATTTTACGCCGCAGAGCTGATGAACGAGATCTACGGCGAGGGCTCGACCTCCAAGCTCTTCCTCAACGTGCGCGAGAAGCGGTCGCTTTGCTATTTCTGTGCCTCGGATTACGATGAGGTTACGGGAATACTCACCGTGGGCTGCGGCATAGATGCCGATACGTGGGACGAGGCGCAGGCCGAGATCCTTGCCCAGCTTGCAGAAATGGCAAAGGGCAATATAAGCGACGAGGAGCTTGAAAACGCCAAGCAATCCATATATTCCGATTGCCGCGAGGCCGAGGATCACCCCGAGGATTACGAGGAGTTTTCGAGAATGGCGCGTACCTTCGGCGGCCCTGTTACCATTGAAGAGTACCGGGAGGGAATTGCAGGCGTGACCGCAGAGCAGATCTCGGCCGTGGCGCAAAAAACGCGCCTTGATACCGTGTATTTCCTGCGAGGAACCCTTGAAGGGGAGGACGAGGAATAATGGAGCTTTGCAGAATAAACAACGATTGGCTCGGCGAAAGCTACTACGACATCACCCATAAAAGCGGTCTGCGGATATTCGTCTTTCCTAAAAAGCTGACCACCTTTTACGCCGTCCTCGGAACGAGATTCGGCGGCATTGATCACTCTTTTCTTGATGAAAACGGCAAAAAGATCGAGCTTCCCGTGGGAACCGCGCATTTTCTTGAGCACAAGCTCTTTGACCGCAAGGGCGGCAACTCGGACGAGACCTTTTCTTACCTCGGCGCCGAGGCAAACGCATACACGTCCTACAGCACCACCCGTTATCTTTTCAGCACCACCGAGAATTTTCACGAATGTCTGACCGAGCTGATGAGATTTATGACCGAGCCCTATTTCACGAAAAAAAGCGTGAAAAAGGAGCAGGGAATAATCGGTCAGGAGATCAAAATGTACGCAGATAACCCCTACGCCGTGGGCAACGAAAATATGCTTCGCGGCCTCTACCGAAAATGCAATCTGCGCGATACCATATGCGGAAGCATCGAGTCCATATCGCAGATCACGGATAAAACTCTTTACGCCGCCCACCGTGCCTTCTACACGCCCGAAAATATGGCTCTTTCGGTTTGCGGTAATGTAACGCCCGAGGCAGTGCTTGAAACCGTCGACCGCGCCCTTGAGGGCAAAAGCTTTGCCCCCGCCGCAAGAAAAGAAAAGGCCGACGAGCCCGCAGAGGTGGCAAGCGCGTATATCGAACAGAAAATGCGCGTGGCGCGGCCCATCTTCTTCCTCGGAATCAAGGATAAGGTGGACGGGCTTACCATGATCGAGCGCCGCCGCAGAAGCTGCGCTATGACACTGACTAATAATATGCTCTTTTCGAGCTCGGGCGAGTTTTACAACCGCCTCTTGTCTGAAAAGCTGATCTCACCCGGATTTTCCTTCGGATATACCTCCACTCGCGACAATGCCTATGAGAGCTTCTCGGGCGAGACAGATCAGCCCGAAAGGGTCGTCGAGCTCATCCGCGAGAAGATCTCGTCAGCTCGCCGCGAGGGCTTGAGCCGCGAGGATTTCGAGCGCTGTCGCAGGGTAATGCTTTCGGGCTACATACGTCTTTTTGACTCCTCGGAGGAGATAGCGGACGACGTGGTGCTCAATTCGTGGTTTTCAAACTGCGCGCCCTTTTCCACACCGGATATCATAAACGGCGCAACCCTCGAGAGCTGTGAGCAGGTACTGCACGAGGTGCTTGGCAACGAAAATCAAACCCTTTCCATAATCAAACCCCTATAAAGGAGATAAAAATGAACATTATCGACGGAAAAGCAATATCGGCGCAGATCCGCGCCGAGCTGAAGGCAGAAAGCGACAAGCTGAAGGCAGAGAAGGGCATAACGCCCGGCCTGGCCGTTATAATCGTGGGAGAGGATCCCGCATCCCAGATCTACGTCCGCAATAAGGCTCGCGCCTGCGAGGAGCTTGGATATTATTCCGAGGTTCACCGCCTGCCTGCCGAAACCACCGAGGAGGAGCTCGGCGAGCTTATCGACAAGCTCAACGCCGATAAAAAGATACACGGCATCCTCGTTCAACTGCCGCTCCCGGGTCACAAGGACGAAAAATCGCTCCTGCTCCGCATCTCCCCCGAAAAGGACGTGGATGCATTTCATCCTTATAACGTGGGCCGCATCTCCACCGGCGATTACGGCTTTTTGCCCTGCACGCCTGCAGGCGTTATGGAGCTTATCGAGCGAAGCGGCATTTCTGTTTCGGGAAAGAACTGCGTAGTAATCGGCCGTTCCAATATCGTTGGCAAGCCTATGGCAATGCTTCTGATCAACGCAAGCGGAACCGTCACCGTCTGCCACAGCCGCACGCAGAATCTGGCAGAGATCTGCCGCAGTGCGGATATTCTGGTCAGCGCCGTCGGCAAGGCAGATTTCGTTAAGGCCGATATGGTCAAGGAGGGCGCCGTGGTAATCGACGTCGGTATGAACCGCAACGCGGAGGGCAAGCTCTGCGGCGACGTGGCATACGATGAGGTCGCCCCCAAGTGCTCATACATCACCCCCGTTCCGGGCGGTGTGGGACCCATGACCATCACAATGCTTATGCGAAACACCCTCTACGCCGCCAAAACTTCTGTGAAATAAAGATTCGGGCCGTTGCGACGCAACGGCCCGATATTTTATTATT
Source organism: Clostridia bacterium (assembly GCA_017451545.1). Taxonomy (GTDB): domain Bacteria; phylum Bacillota; class Clostridia; order Oscillospirales; family CAG-272; genus RGIG3994. The sequence goes on from JAFTOB010000064.1 coordinate 7,666, forward strand.
CTTCGTATTTGATCTTGAGCTTAAGCTCGTGAGTGTCAATGTTTGTCATGACCACGTTCATAACGAGATATGCGACCACGTTAAGCCCTATCTGCAGACCGTAGTTGGCAAGCACCCACAAGGCGTCGACGGCGTCTACGGGGATACCGTCGATCAGCAGGTCGGGGATGAGGTTGGTGACTACGGCGAAAATTATAAGAACGACCGCAGCAAGATATGCCGAGTGCTGTATAGGGTTCTTTTTGCTGTGAAAGCTCTTGAAGGGGAATACGTAATCACGTTTTTCAAAGCCTTCGCCGGTGCTCTTTTCATAATTCTTCTTTTGAAGCTCGTAGATCGGAAGAGCCTTCTTGACCACGGCGCGTGTGATGAGAATGATTATGAGGTATGGCAGAAGCTCAAGTATTGCGTTTGCGATAACGGCAAAGATCTGGAATCCGCGCTCGTCTCCGTGAGAGGGAACACCGTCGTAGAAAAACCATCCCGCAATAAGGTTCATACCGTATTTGTAAACGGTCATAGCACAGGAAATAATGATAGTTGGCACAGTATCCTTCATCGAGAATCGGAAAATTGAGTAGATCGTAACACCGTAGCAGAGAATGAAGGAACAAAGCTGAATAATACGGTTGGCCCATTCGACAATATTGGGAAGGTAATCAAAACCGAAGGTTCTGTCAGCCGCCATATATGCCTCCATGGGAGCCAGAAACAGCGCGAAAAGGGAATTGGCTATTATAAAAACGATAAGCACGGCCAGGCGGGTGTTCCTGAGTAACCGTTTTTCTGATATACTGTAGTTCATTTTTCAGGCCTTTCAAAAAGTATCGTTTAATTATACCATACATTTTGCAAAAAGGGAATACTTTTTGTAAATTTATTGGAGAAACGCCAAAAAAATTATAAAATCGCAAGAAATTTCGAAAATACCCTTTAAATATCTGAGATTTTATGGTATACTGTAACTAATTATAATTACTTCGGAATTTTGATTTGCGTGAAAAAACTTCAAGGCCGGCCTTGAAGCCCTGTTTTCATATGATTTATGCCGCGATAAGCGGCGGAACGGAGATAAAATGAAGAGAAAAATATGCGCGTTTATCGCGACGGTCTTATTGATCTCTTTTACTTTAAATATTGCCGCTTCGGGTATTGATCCTCTTGCCGATGCCGTAACTTCTTTGAACGGCTTCGTGTGCGAGAACGGAACTCTCGAGACGGATGGCGACGGCGTAAGACTCAACGTCTCCGCCGAGGGGGCGTCGATCAGCTTCAAGCTGCCCGAGCCCATCAACGGCGGCGAGATAAATAATCTGTCCATCGTTATGTCCAATATTTCCGCGTGTGAGGAGGCCGAGGTCATAATTTCAACGAGCGATGGAGCACAGACGAAATATGACCTCCCAATAAACAGCTTCACTCGCCGCGTTACCTACAGTCTGCCTCTTGACGAATACGAGATCGGAGCGGATGCTCGGATCGTTTTCAAAAATATTTCGAGCGGAGCGGTGTGTATTTATTCCGTGTGCGGAATAAGTATATTTGATGATAGCTTTGACAGCATAGGTGCTGTTGCGGATTGCGAATACAAACCGAACGCCGTGACTTTGCGCGGTACGCTGAAGCACGATACGGTTATAAAGCACGAGAACGCGACCATGTCGGTCTATTCGCTGGATCCGAATCAGAGCCTTCAGGATATTTTGTCCGGCAACGTCGCCCCCGAGCTTGAAAACGTCCCTATATCGATGAGATTTGAGCTTTCCGTCAAAACCGAGTCCGTTTTTGACAGACTGAAAAGATACGCGGTGGCGATCGTATCCGATGACGGAAAAGAGATATCTCTTGTTGCTCCTCCGCGTTATCCAACGGTATCGTCAAGTGCCTTGAACGGAGAAATATTCAAGGGTATCGAGTCATCTGTGACGTCGGGAATTATTGATTCGGGTGCGGGACTTTGCATACTCGACGTGGATACGGAGCTGCTCATCAGCAGTAACAGCGGGTATATGCTTTCCGTGGACGGAGAAGGGTATTTCTTCGACCGAGCGTACGTATCCGAGCTCGATGCTAAAATAAAGGTGCTGAGCGGCGGCGGAACCGACGTTGTTCTCCGCCTGAGCGGTCTGCCCGAATCATACGATATCAAAACTCAAAAAGAGGTCTACGCCGTAGCAAAGTTTTTGAGCTCGAGATATTGCGGAGATTCCCTCGGTACGGTAGCGGGCTTTGTCGTGGGCAGCAGGATCAACGAATGCCTGAGTGCTGAGCACAGCTTCGTGGAATATCTTGCCGCGTATTATAACACGCTTTACGGTGTTTTGGCGGCGGCAAATGATGCGAACCACCCCGTGGGAATCATCATTTCGGTTTCCGACGGTTGGGGAACCAAGCCTACTCCGACTTCGGTCTCTGCCGACTTTTTCATAGAGGAGCTGTTTAAAATTTGCAATTATTACAGCTTCCCTCCATTTTCAATAATGCCCGAGATCACAAGCAGTCCCCGCGCGGATGCCGGATATATCGAGGGCTCGGGCGACGTTGCAAATCCCGAAGAGCGCGCGGCGTCGAATCAGAGGGCGTTGCTTTCGGATATCGACAAAATAACACTCGACAACATTTCATCCGTCAGCCGCACAATAAGCGATATTTCAAAAAAGTACGTGGATGACAGCACGGATATCATTTATCTGTGGCGACCCGATATAAGCTTGGCGGGAACTGAAATGGCGGCCGCATACGTTCTGGAATTCTATACGCTGTATTTTGAGACAAACGTGAGATCCTTTGTGGTTTCCGTGTCCGGAGACAGCTCGGAGCAGATTAAAAAGATAAACGATCTCAAATACAAAATGAGATACATAGATACCGACAGAAGCCTTGAGGTGGGCGACTTTGCCCGAGAGGTCTTCGGTATTAAATCCGAATGGTCGGAAAAATTCATAAGATTCAGTGAGGAAGCTCTTGCGTGCTGGGATCTTAGGGATACACTCACTCCCCATAACGGCGTCCTCCCCGAAATAATGGGAACTTACGCATACTGGGATTTCGGTGAAAGCTCCAATCGAGGCGGCTGGTATACCGGACTTAACTGCGCATCCGTTTCGGTTGGAAACGTTGAAAACACGGGACGTGTTCTGGCGGCAAAAATGACGCCCGGGCAGGTCGGCGAGTATTCGATCCTTGCCTATGATTATGAGAACGAAGAAAGCTTCAGATATAACGATTATCTTATAGTTGAGTTCGCACTTGATTCCGAATCGCAGTCCGATAATTTCGAGATCAACTTTATGGTAGGCGGCGAGAGCTTCAGGTACGAATATAAGGGAGATGGGTATTCACCCGGCAAGACCTATAAGGTCTGCCTTGACGTAAGCTCCATGACCGAACAGAACCCGGCTGAATATCTTCGCCTTTGCGTGCGAAACCTTTCGAACAGCGAGTCCCAATACTCGTTTTTGCTCCATTCCGTTTCGGCGGCGAGCACCGATGCTACCAATGACGAGCTGGCCGACCTCATCCATGAGGAGCGAGACAGAATAACGGGTGACGGCGACAATGAGTCCGAAAACGGTATAGACGTATTCTGGATCGCCGTTATTGCGGCGGTGGTCATTGTAACCGTCGCGGTTATGGTCATGATAAGCAAAAAAAATCATACGCGACCCGAGGATCGCGTATGATCTGAACCTTATATAGCTTCAATTTCTCTGAGCCAGGCGGCGGCGGAGGCATCGCTGGGTGCCTTCCAGCCTCCGCGGGGCGAGAGGCAGACCTCACAAACCATGGGTCCGTCGGGCGAGCAGGAACGCTTGAACTGCTGTGTGATAAAGCGGCGCGCGAAGTTGGTAAGCCAGGCCTTCAGCTCCTCGCGTGAGAACTGATCGCCGTAGGTGTGGCAGAGAATGCGGAAGAGCTTTTTCGGCGAATATCCGTACTTCAGCGTGTGATAGAGCAGGAAATCGTGGACCTCGTACGGCCCGAGCAGCTCCTCTGTCTTCTGAGCGATCTCGCCGTCCTTGGCGGGAAGAAGCTCGGGGCTGACGGGCGTGTCAAGAATGTCGCGCAGGACGGCGGCTAACTTTTCGTTTCCGCAGGTGGACGCATAACGGTCAACGATGCGGCGGACGAGAGTCTTCGGAATATCGGCATTTACCGAGTACATGGACATATGGTCGCCATTGTAGGTGGCCCAGCCCAGCGCAAGCTCGGAAAGGTCGCCCGTTCCGACAACGAGGCCGCCCACCATATTGGCAAGATCCATAAGGATCTGAGTGCGCTCGCGTGCCTGCGAGTTCTCAAAGGCAACGCCCGCAGGGTCGCCGCTGTGACCGATGTCCGAAAGATGCTGATTTACAGCCGCGGCAATGTTGATGCATCGGAAGTCCACGCCAAGCTCAAGGCAAAGCAGCTCGGCATTGGAGCGGGTGCGCTTCGTAGTGCCAAAGCAGGGCATTGTGATACCGATAACGTCGGATGCCGAAAGCCCGGCAAGCTCGGCCGCGCGAACGGCAACGAGAATGGCAAGGGTGGAATCAAGTCCGCCGGAAATACCAAGAACAAGTTTTTTTGAATAAGTGCAGCCGATGCGGCGCGCAAGGGCGCGGGATTGGATCTCGAGAGCCCTGTCAAGCTCGGTCACGTCCTTCGGAATGAAGGGCAGGGGATCGTAGACACGCGTAAGCTCGGTCTCGCGGTCGGCAAGAATGAAAATGGGATTGTCACCGGGCAGATCAAGCTCCATACCGCTTCTCATACGCGCGGCGGCAATGCGCTCAAGGTCAAGCTCGGTGAGCAGAGCCTTCGTAGGATCGTCAAAGGCGGCCTTCTCGGCAAGGATCTCACCGCACTCGGCAACGAGGCACTGACCCGAGAACACGTAATCGGTGGTAGATTCACCGAGCCCCGCATTTGCGCGGATGACGGCACAGCAAAGTCTTTCGCTGTCAACGGCTGCATTGCGGCGAACGTGCAGGGAAGAGCCGACAGTCTCGGGGGTTGCGGTCAGATTCGCAATCACAGTCGCACCCTTGCGACAAAGGGCGGCGGCAACGTCGGGCGCGTCTCCGATCACGGCACCGAGAGTAAGGCCCTGAACGCTGACGCATTCGTAGACCTGATTTTCACCATTATAGGTTATATCCATAAGCTCACCGCCGCGGCAAACGGCAACGCTGCTGCAAAGCTTGCCTCGAACCACCGAGGGAATGCCCATAAAGCAGATGGCAGACGTGCCCGCGGTGCTTTCAAGGAAGCTGTCAAGGGCGCGCTGAGCCCCATCAAGCATTGTGTTGTTCAGTAAAAGATCTCCGCAGGTGGAGCCCGAAAGGAACATTTCGGGGAACACCACCACGTCAGCACCAAGCTCACAGGCCTCAATAACGGCCTCGGCGGCGATCTGTGCGTTTTTCTCGCAATCGGCGAGAGAAATCTGCGGCGAAACGGCCGCAACCTTAATAAATCCGTTTTCCATAAAACCTCCAAAAAGGTAACTTATAAATACATTATAAACCTAAATTCAAAAATTTTCAATACTTTTGTGAAGAAAGGCAGATCAAAAATGAAAGACATTTCACGAAATCTTACAATGCTGTGTGATTTTTACGAGCTCACAATGAGCAACGGCTATTTTAAAAACGGTATGAAGGACAAAATCGTCTACTTTGACGTTTTCTACCGCAAGAATCCCGACGGCGGCGGATACGCCATCGCCGCAGGTCTTGAGCAGATAATCGAATATGTCCGAGATCTGCACTTTGACGCAGACGATATCGAATATCTGCGCTCCCGCAAGTTCTTTGACGAGGAATTTTTGGCATATCTCAGCAGCTTCCGCTTTACGGGCGATATTTGGGCCGTGCCCGAGGGAACTGTCGTGTTCCCGGGTGAGCCCCTTATGATCGTGCGCTCCAACGCCATTGAGGCGCAGTTTATCGAGACTTTTATCCTGCTTACCTTCAACCACCAGTCTCTCATCGCAACTAAGGCCTCGCGCATCGTCCGCGCGGCGAGCGGACGTGTTGTAAGCGAGTTCGGCTCGCGCCGCGCCCACGGCCCCGATGCCGCAATGCTCGGCGCCCGCGCCGCGTATATCGGCGGAGTGGATTCCAGCGCTTGTGCTATTGCTGACGAGCTGTACGGAGTTCCCGCAGGCGGAACTATGGCTCACTCCTGGGTTCAGATGTTCGACGATGAGTACACCGCCTTCAAGACCTACTGCGAGACCTATCCCGAAAACGCGACTCTGCTGGTCGATACCTATAACGTACTCAAATCGGGCATTCCCAACGCCATCCGCGCCTTCCGCGAGGTCCTCGTGCCGCGCGGTATCAAGAAGTGCGGCATCCGAATCGACTCGGGCGATATTACTTACCTCACCCGCAAGGCGAGAAAAATGCTTGACGAGGCCGGCTTCCCCGAATGTCGCATAGTAGTCTCCAACGCTCTTGACGAATACCTGATCCGCGATATGATCCTTCAGGGTGCGCAGGTGGATGCCTTTGGCGTCGGCGAGCGGCTGATCACCGCAAAGAGCGATCCTGTTTTCGGTGCCGTCTATAAGCTGGCCGCGGTTGAGGACGGGGATGGCAATATCACTCCAAAGATCAAGCTCAGTGAGAACGCCGTCAAGATCACTACGCCTCATTTTAAGAAGATCTACCGCCTTTACAGCAATGAAAGCGCAAAGGCCGAGGCCGATCTTATCTGTCTCCACGATGAGGAGATCGACACCTCAAAGCCCCTTGAGATCTTCGATCCCGACCACACCTGGAAGCGCCGTGTGATGGAGGATTATACGGCAAACGAGCTGCTGGTACCCATCTTCAAGAGCGGTGAGCTTGTTTACGAGCTTCCCACCCTTGAGCAGATTCGTAACCGTTGTAAGGTCTCCCTCGGCAGTATGTGGGAGGAGGTACTGCGCTTCGAGAATCCCCATAATTATTACGTCGACCTTTCCCAAAAGCTTTGGGATCTCAAGCACGAGATGCTCAACGCAAAGCGAAACAACAAATAATAAGCAAGACCGCCGACTCGCTCGGCGGTCTTTTTGCACCGTTTTGCGGAAAAATTAGTAAATAGTATTTACAAATCTGCGTAAATGTGGTATAATACGTAGGCTCGACCTCGCAAAGAGGTCAAAGTAAAGGAATACGGAAATGACAATAGGTGAAAAAATCAAGATGCTCCGAGCAGAGCGGGGAATGACGCAGACCGAGCTGGCGGGCGGGCAGATAACGAGAAATATGCTCAGCCTTATCGAATCGGGCAGCGCACAGCCGTCGCTGTCCACCGTTATGTACGTGGCCGAGCGGCTGAAGGTTGCACCGGGATACCTGCTTGCCGACGAAGAAGGAGATCTGATATACAGAAAAAATATAAATATGCCCCGCATCCGCGCCGCCTATTCAAGGGGCGAGTTCGAGATATGCCGTGAGCTCTGTCTCGACGTTCTTGGGGATTCGCAGGACGACGAGACCTACCTCATCCTTGCCGAATGCTCCCTCGGCGTTGCAAAGGAAGCTTTCTTCGGAGGACATCTGCGCCTCGCCTGCCGCGAGTTTGATATAGCTTGCGAGTATGCAGGTAAAACCATATACAACACCCAGCGAATTTTCTCGGAGGCTGCGGTCTTCGGCTCCTATATGCGTCGCATCTCGCCAAGCCTCTACCTCGAATCGGATACCGACGGTATTATGGTGGGTATGGCGGTGTCGGACGGCTTTTGCCGTTACGCGCTGGCCATCGATGCGCTTGACGCAGGTCAGCCCCGCATTCCCGAGGAGTACGCCGCAAGCGGCGACTTCCTCTGCAATCATATCCGCGCAAAGCTCTATATGCAATCGGGGGATTTCGCAGCAGCCCACGATTGCCTGAAAAATCTGCTCAATTCCGATGATAACGCTATCGGTGCCGTTATGTACGATGCCTTCCGCGAGCTCGAGCAATGCTGCCGCGAAAACGGCGACTTCAAGGGCGCGTATGAATATTCAAACGCAAAGGTGCTGATGTTAGAAAGGTTGCTTTCGGACGAGATATGAAAAAACTTATTTTGATAGCAGCGGCTTTAATGATGTCCATGCTTTGCTCCTGCTCTACCTTTTGGCAGAACGATATGGAGTTTTCTGCGGGCGAGGTGCTGACACCCGAGGATATACAGAGCTACAAGGATGCTTTTAATACTACGAAAAAGCCAAGCACGCAGAAAAAGCCTCAGACAAACGCGCCCCAAACCAAGCCGAAGCCCGAGACCACCGTGCCGCTTCCTGAAACGGGCGAGATCCCGACCGATCCCACAACCGTGATCCCCGAAACAACGGTTCTCCCCGATGAGCCGACCACCGTAATTCCCGATACGAGCTCGATCCCCGACGAGCCCACCACCGCACTGCCCGAAACAAGTGAGGCTCCGAGCGAAACAACAACCGTCGCACCGGATACAAGTGAAATTCCGAACGAAACAACGTCTTCCGCGCCGGAAACGAGCGAAACCACCGCTCCCACCACCGAAACGGATGAGCAGCCCGACGAGACAACAAAGCCCGATTCGGTCACGGTCTATTGGACTGAGAGCGGTACAAAATATCACACTCACCGCGATTGCGGCTCGCTGAAAAATTCAACCAACGTAATAGCGGGAACCCTCGAAGAGGCACTCGAGGCCGAAAAGGAAGGCCTCTGCAAGCATTGCGAAAAGAAGGATAATCCCGAAGAAACCGAAGAATAATTTGCAATGACGCAAAAAGCACTTGATTTCGACGGCAAAATGTAGTATAATAGTGGGGTAACGAAAAGAAAGGAGAAGATCATGGCAGATAAAAGCAAAAGCGTTGCGCAAAATCGCAAGGCATACCACGATTATTTCGTGGATGAGACCTATGAAGCCGGAATCTCTCTTTTCGGTACCGAAATAAAGAGCATCCGTTGCGGTCAGGTCAATATGAAGGATTCCTATTGCTCCTTCAAGGACGGCGAGATATTCGCCCTCGGCATCCATATAAGCCCTTACGAAAAGGGAAATATCTTTAACCGTGAGCCGCGCCGCGACAGAAAACTGCTGATGCACAAAAAAGAGATAATCAAGCTCTCGTCCTACGTGGCGCAAAAGGGTTACACCGTGATCCCGCTGTCCATGTATTTCAAGGGCGACCGCATCAAGGTCGAGATCGTCCTCTGTCTCGTTAAAAATCTCTACGACAAGCGCTAGACCGACGCAAATAAGCAGGCCAACCGCGAAATGGAGCGCTACGATAAAGCATCAAGGAGAGATTGATATGGAATTTTCCGAAGTCATAAAAAAACGCCGCAGTACGCGTAAGTTCACGAATGATCCCGTGTCCCGCGAGCAAATAATAAAGATGCTTGAGGCCGCCATCGCCGCGCCTAACGCCTGCAATATGCAGTCCTGGCACTTCTACGTCATCACCGATAAAAAGGTGAGAGCAAGGCTGGCCGAGGAAAAGGCCGTCACCGATTGGGCAACAACAGCCCCCGTTATGTTCGTCGTGTGTACCGATGCCACGGCCATAACCGCAAGATTCGGCGAGCGCGCCGATAAGCTCTTTGCCGTTCAGGATACCGCCGCCGCAATTGAGAATCTTCTGCTCTGCGCCGCGGATCTCGGACTCGGCGGATGCTTTATGGGCGCATTTGACGAGGCAAAGTGCCGTGAGATCGTGGGCGTCAAGCCCGAGCACAGACCCGTCGCGGTGGTTCCCGTCGGAGTCCCCGCCATCGAGCTTCCCGCAAGACCGAGAAATCCGCTGTCCGCCGTTGTCACCTTCCTCGGCGAGGAGGGCGGGGAATACAGCGAGCTCGATACACAGTACAGAAAGTTCGAGGTCAAGAACTCAAGCGTTCCCGAGGCGGTGTTTGATAACGTAAATTTAAAGGACTCCACTTTCAACAATATCAATCTTTCGGGAACCAAATTTTCCGATATCAATATGAAAAACTGCAAATACGGCGGCCTTACTATGGAGGGCTCGTCATTCGGTTGTGTTGATATGAAAAAATGTGAGTTCAATAATACAGAGCTCTGCTGCTCGAATTTTGAAAACGTTACCTTCGGCGGATCCGATATGAAGAACGTCGATATGAGCTGCGTTGAATTTGAGAAAATCAATTTTAAAAATGCAACCTTCGATGACGTTGATTTTTCGGACGCAAGCTTTGATGACGTCGATTTTTCGGGCGCTACCGCAGACGGAATAGATATTGCCGAAGCAATAGAGTTTTACAAGACAAACCAAGACAAATAAAATAACAAATACAGTGAAACCCTGCGCGTAAGCGCAGGATTTCACCCATACGAAGTATGGATTTCACATTGCGTGAAACGCAATATTTCACTTCCTTATGGGGCCGTAAAGGTTTCGACGGGGATGATGAGGTATGATAAGCGGGTTGAGCCGGGTAATCTCATAAACTGCCCAAACTTAAAAAATAAACGACAACAATACTGTTGCAATGGCTGCTTAATTATTGACCTTCGGGTCAATAATTAGCAGTGCTGCGGCCTGCGGGCCGCCCGTCCGCCCGGAGAGTATCGCGGCTTCGGCTCGGGCGTCATGTAAGCGATGAACGTGCACCGAGATTTAGCTTTTGTATCGGTCACGCATAAAAAAGCTACCCGAGAGGGAAGCCTGTATGCCGGCGTCCCACAAGGGGAATTTCAAAAGACATAATGCACCCGGAGAAAGTCATATCAAGTTGTTTTCGGACAGGGGTTCGATTCCCCTCGGCTCCACCAGTCATTATCACGTCAGTGATAAAATCAAAAAGAACACCGACACGCGCAAGCTTTCCTTGCCATGTCGGTGTTCGCTTTATAATATTGACTAAATCGAGCCGAAAACAAACTTACACCCTTTTTGATAAGGTTGCAGTCGGCCAAACGGGCTTCTTTTTGGAGATCTTTTAACCAGCGAAATTCTAACCTTCAAAAAACGCTTTGTAAACAGGGCTTTTATTTTACCGAAAAAAATGTTGAGTTCAGGTGAAGATCGTCAACGAAGCGGAAGGTGGGAGCTGTCAGCGGATATCGGAGATTTTCCAAGCGTTCGGCAAACTTTGTGGGAATATCCTCATAGCCGATCTGCGTGAAATGGCAATCGTTAAAGCTGAAGTGCTCTATGTGTCGATCCTCACGTCCCATTATGACGGGCATTCCAGCAGAAAATACGCGCATCCCCGAAAAATACACGTGCCGAATGGCGCGGCAGAGATTGTGCGGCTGTATCTCAATACGGATCGGAGTGCCGTAATTTCTGTCTATGGTAATGTTCGAGAAACTAATATTTTCGATCAGCGTTGCCTCGTGTCCCTGATCGCTCATTCTCGCCTTTGCGGGGTTTGAGGGTAAGTACATACCGATTGCGCATCTGGACTCGGTGATATTGAGATTTGAAAAGGTGCAGTTTCGCATTACTCCGTCATTTATCCAGCCCACGCGCACCGCGCAGGTGTGGCTTGTCAGATTACAGTTCGTAACGGCAACCTTTTCGCACACCGTGTTTTTGCCGAGCGGCGCAGAATAGGCACGCACCACGATGCAATCGTCGCCGCAGGTGATGTTGCAGTCGGAAACCGTAACGTTTTGCGAGCAGTTGATGTGAATGCCGTCGTTGTTCGGCATATCCACGGGGGCATTTATATGCGCCCGATGAAAATGCACGTTATAACAGCCGCATACCCAATAGCTCCAGCCCGCAAACTGATTGCGCATAGTAACATCTTCCACCAGCACGTTGCGGCAGCCCATCATCATAACCACTCTAGCCGGGGCTAAGCTGGTGTTTCTCGGATCGAGCGGATGCGGATATGCCCCCACCATTGTCGTGGCTTCGGAAAGCGGCTCACTGCCCTCGGGCAGCGGCATGGGCTTGCGCACAAAGGACATAAGCGGACGTGCCGCCATTTCCTCCTCGGTCATCGGCACGACGTATGCCTCACCTTGGCAGTCGATAGCGCCGCGACCCGTTATCGCGATATCCTCGCAATCCTCGGCATAAATAAAGCAACGCTTGTTGAAACGCGGCGCGTATTCGGTGTCCCAGAAGTCGGTAATGACATCGGGGAAATCATCGGCATCGGCAGAGCCGAGCAAAACCGCATCGCGCTCGATATGAAGCTCAACTCCGCTTTTGAGATCGATACGTCCGCAGAGGAAACGCCCCTCTGAAAGTGTAACTCGCCCGCCGCCGTTGGCCGAGCAATCGTCAATCGCGGCTTGAACGGCTCCCGTGTCCTTCTTAACACCGTCGCCCGCCGCACCGTACGTTTTTACATCACAGTTTTTCATAAAATCCCCCTTAGTTCCTATCCGGTATTATCGGGTAAAGCTGAATGGTATTTCCACCGTCGACTACAAGCTCTGCGCCCGTTGTATTTTTGGCACAGGCGGCAAAATAATAGACAGCATCGGCGATGTCCGCACCAACGGCAACGTCACCGATAGGCGTGAAGCGAGAGGGTACGGATTTGTAAAATTCGGGATTTTTCTCCCAACGGTCTGTTTTTATCATTCCGGGGAGCACGGCGTTGACACGGATATTGTATTTCCCAAGGTCAAGAGCCAAGGCTCTCATCAGACCAAGCTGACCGCCCTTTGAGGCAACGTAAGCCACTCTGTCGGGAATGGCGCGGTAAGCGGTGTTGGAATTGATAAAAACGATATTTCCTCCGCCGTTTTCCTTCATTCTCTTTGCGGCGTGCTCCGATAGGCAGTAGTTCCATACCACGTTGGTGTTTATGACCCTCATCAAGTCGGTGAGGGGATTTTTAAATATCTTCTGTCCAAGACCTTGGTCTGCGGCATTGAGCACGAGGGTTTCGGTAAAGATACCCCTTTCGTCAAGCTCGGCAAAGAGTTTTTCGACCGATTCCTCGTCAACCGTCCTCTCGTCGAGCAGAGAGTCGATATGGTATCCGACGATCTGCACGTCGGGGAATTTTTCGCGATACTCCCTCTCTGCGGCGTGAACATTTTCCAAATTTCTGCCCGTGAATATAATATTATACCCCTCCGAGGCGAATTTTTCAACTATTGCAACGCCCGTGTTGATGCACGCGCCGGTTATTAATGCTGTTTTCATGTCATCTCCTCAAAAATAAAACTCCGTTTTCGCCGGTCTGATATCGGTAAGTGCGCCCGTGTAATGGCGCAGGGTATGGGGCTGATATGGGTGCTTTGCGCACTCGGATTCGTCGATCTCGATACCGAGTCCGGGCTTTTGGGGGATTGTGATATAGCCGTTCTTGTATTCGAGCTGCTCGTTGCATATATCCTTTCGCCATTCGACGTCGCTGTACATAATTTCAAGAATCGTGAAATTGGGGCAGCAGGCGGCAAGCTGAAGCGTTGCGGCATTCGCCACGGGGCCCGACGGATTGTGCGGCGCAAATGCCATATAACGGCACTCCGCCTCGGCAGCTATCTTTTTAAGCTCCATAATGCCGCCCGCGTGCGAAATATCGGGCTGAATGTAATCCGCGGCGGCAATGTCGAACATTTTTCTGTAATCCCAGCGCGTGTAAAGCCGCTCACCTGCCGAAATCGCAACGGGTGACTTGTCCTTAACAGCCTTCAGCGCATCAAGATTGTCGGGTGGAACGGGTTCTTCAAAGAGCATAGGTTTGAATTGCTCAAGCTCGCGCGCGATCTTGACCGAGGTGGGAATGTCAAACCGTCCGTGACCCTCAATGAGCAGGTCAACGCTGTTCCCCACAGCCTCGCGCACGGCGGCGATACAGCGCAAAGCCTTATCAAGATCTGCGTTTGAGATCTGCAAATATGACTTGCCAAAAGGATCCCATTTCATCGCGGTAACGCCGCGCTCAATTGCAATTTTTGCCTTCTCTGCAAACTCCTCAGGCTCTTTTGCACCTGCAAACCAACCGTTGACGTATATGCGGCAATCCTCGTTGACCTTGCCACCAAGAAGCTGATATACAGGCACGCCGAGAGATTTTCCAAGTATATCCCAAAGTGCCATTTCCACAGCGGAAAGCGCACTCATAAGCACCGCACCGCCACGCCAATAAGCGTCACGGTAGATGTCGTGATAATGCTTTTCGATCTGTCGGGGGTCTTTACCAATAAGATAACTCTTGATGTGGTCGATCGCCCCCACAAGTGCCTTTTCCTTGTATTCCAAAGTGCCCTCACCAACACCTGTGATGCCCTCGTCGGTATATACCTTTACAAATACCCAGTTGGTGCGGAAGCAGTCAACTACAAATGTTTTAACGTCGGTTACTTTCATTTCAAATCTCTCTTTCTTTATATATTTCCAAAATTATTTTGTTTTCGTCATCAAAAATGTAAGGCGTTTTTTCGTCAAACATTCCAACGTGATAAGGCACAGCCTTTCTGGCGCCGCAAGCGTGGAAAAACCGTACTGCGTCGATCTCATTCATATTGTTGCCCACGCCGTTGATGGGCAGAAATACCACGTCGATGCCTTTGGGAAGATCACTGAAGATCTCTTTGCTGTAAAGTGTGTCGCCGGTTATATAATATATTTTGCTTTCGGCAAGGTCTTCAATGATAACGCCTATAGCGTAAGGGTCGCTGTGCGCCGCCTTGACGGCGGAAAAACGAAAGCCGTATTCGTTCCATTCGATAGATCTGTCAAAAAGCAGTCCCGCCTGCCCAAGTCAAGTAATAAATATAAAAAAACTCCCAAGTATTGACATTGGTTTGCTTTTATTATATAATATATCTTGTTCATCAAATACACAATTCTTGCTCTATTTATTAGATATATTGTCTTTTTTAGAGGTTATATGAAAGAGATCGTTTTGCCGCAGATCGTGTCTGTCGGAATTTACAATGCACAGATCGCAATAAAAAATAGGGTTGTATCTAAAAACAGAAAAACAACTATGTTTGAACTTGAGCTCCCGATTGGCAATGGTGGAATATCATATATCGATGATGAAGCTCGCCCTATTAATGAGAATATGGTCATTTGTGCAAAACCCGGGCAAATCAGGCACACACGACTGCCGTTTAAGTGCTACTATATCCATATTATAGTCAATGAGGGAGAGCTGTGCGATATACTGACAACCTTGCCGAATTACGTTGATCTTTCAAGCACCGCTGAGATCAGAGAAATATTTATATCGCTGTGTGAACACTATAATACGAGAATTGAAAACGATGATATATTGCTTCAAAGTCTAATTCTGAAGCTTGTATATATACTGAACAAAAATTCTATTCATATTGTAAAATCAATTCCAAAAAGCAACAATCGCCAAACGATAGAAAGAACACTTGAATATATAAACAGAAATTTGTCTTCCGAGCTTACGCTTGAAAGCTTATCAAGTGCAGCCGGCTTCAGCACGGTATATTTTCACAAGCTGTTCAAGGCGTCTACCGGGAAAACGCTTCACGGATATATAGAAGAGCAGAGAATAAAAAAATCAATAAATCTGCTGATATCTACCGATATGACACTCACGCAGATTGCATATGAATGCGGATTTTCGTCACAGTCATATTTTAGTTATGCATTCAAGCGGAGTATGAGATATCCCCCTCGTGAGTATGCCAAAAAGATAGTCGCCCACTATAACGACAAATAACCGTAGCCATCGTTATCACAAAAGAGCAGGGAACGGCTTATTTGGAAAAAGGAAAGATTTCTGTGCTGCCGTGAAAAACACTCTATGACGATCCTTGCCATTACGGCTACAGCCCCCGCTTTGTCGAGGATATCGATATACCCCTTACCGTGATAATGTGCGATCACGCCTCGGCTCCACCAAAAAGACTATGGAAAATGATACGTTTTCCATAGTCTTTTTTATCCATTGCGAAAGCAATGGTATATCATCACGCTTTAGCGTGTATATCATCGCCGCAGGCGTATAGCATCACTCGCAGAGTGTATTTTTCCGTAAATATATAAGGACGGTTCTGTGTGTCCTCTCGAAAACTAAAAAATAACCAAATTTCTCCGCGCTTGGCGTGGGCGGCATTGGCGGCTCTGCGGGCGCGGAGTTTTTAAAAAGAAACAAAAAATCAGAAAATGAAACAAGCGTAACTTTGGGGCGCCTGTTTCATTTTTTATGAGAAAGCGTTGAGCTTTTTTCTGCCGCCGGAAGTGAATGTGAATAACGCGCAAAAAGATAGTATTCTTATATTATATGGCACAAAAAACTATGGAATGTTAACCGTTTGGATTGTATAATAAAAGAAAGAAAAAACGGAGGTGCGATTTTGAAAGCGATCAACAAGCATTGTCGTTGTATTGTGGCTGAGGGACCGCTGTGGGACGACCGTAACAATACACTGTTATACGTGGATATTTTGGGAGAATGCATTTTCAAGATGGACTATGAGACGGGCGAAATTCAAAAGATTGACGTCGGTCAGCAGATCGGTTGCATGGCGCTTTGTGAAAACGGCGATCTTCTTCTTGCTATGCAGGACGGTATTTACCGTATGAATGATCGCGGAGAAAAAACTCTTGCGCATCAGCCTATTGGGATCAAGGGGCGTCGCTTCAACGACGGCAAGGTTGGCCCCGACGGATGCTTTTATGTCGGCACGACCGACGACGGCGGTGCCGGAGCATTCTACCGTTTGAAGGATGGCCTTATAGAGGAGCTGTTTGACGGGTGCGGGTGCTCCAACGGACTCGATTGGTCGCTTGACGGCAAAAGAATGTTCTACTGCGACACACCGCTCCAAAAAATTGAGGTTTTCGATTTTGATGCAAACACGCACAGTCTTTCGGGTCGCAGAACCTTTGCGGAGATCCCCGAAGAGCTCGGAAAGCCCGACGGCTTTTGCATGGATGAAAAGGATAATATCCGTCTCGGGCTTTGGGATGGCAACGCGTTTTTGGAGATCAAAGCGGACGGAAGCTTCGGAGAGAGGATCGACGTTCCTGCCA
>JAFTOB010000065.1 GCA_017451545.1 Clostridia bacterium
ATGGGGGTTGGTATCGAGGAACTTGGTATCTTCAACAAGCTGACGCTTGTTGGCCTTTATGATATTAAGGCCCTTGCTACCGTTGGTAGTGGCGATGTAAACTACGATTTCGTTTGGAAACTCTGTGTCCTTGCAGGTGTTGCAATAGTGTCCTATACAATTGGCAAGTTCCGCTTCCAGAAAAAAGACCTGCCGCTATAATCTTAAAAGTATTTCACGGCTGTTGCCCCATTATAGGGCAACAGCCGTGCGTTTTTAGTCAAGCGGTTTGTATTCAGTCACGGTTTTCAAATAGGTTTCGGGATCGCCGTTCAAAATAAGGTCTGCATACTCCACAGGGGCGTTGTAGATAAGATAATCAAGCTCTGACCGTTCGTACATATTACGGGCAACCTCGTTCTCAGCGGCGATGGTATCAATCGCAATTATGCTGCCATCGGTGAATTTCAGTTCCACGCAGCAGTTATCGAAGTTGTATTCGCAAGAAATAAGGTGTTTCATAAGGTTTTACCTCCAAAATTGTATTGTTTGGAAGTAATGTAAGCGTGGGTTTTAGTGTGGTATCTTTAAGTTTGGGAAACCCCGCACTCCCATTTGGAGACCGACTGTGCGGACATTCCGATAGCCCGTGCAAGCTCCTCCTGAGTCAGATCGGCGTTTTTGCGGAGTCTTTTGATATTGTTTGCAAAAATCTGTTCCATAAAAAACCTTTCAAAAATTATTTGACGGGGCCCTTGTCTGACTAAATTGTACCACACAACGCGCCCGCCGTCAATAACCGCGTTTTTGAGTTTTTCTCCACTGTTACGATAGTTTTTCTACTGTCGGGATACTGTACCGTGCAAAACAGTAAAAGGCCGTCCGAGGACGGCCTTTGATTATTTTTTGCTAAACCATTTTCTTCTCGGCTCTCTGTCACTTTCGGGATACTCGGTCTCCATCAGCTTCGAGAAGTGCGCGTTGCGCGTTCCGAGGTAATAGGCGAGACCCGAAACGATGAGTGCGGGGATGACGATCACGAAGAAGGGCCACCAATACTCAAAGAGCGGGATGCCCTCGGTCATCATCTCTCCGTCGACCTCCACGGTTCTGGTGCCGAGAGTGATGGCCGCCAGAAGTCCGTAATACATTCCTTCGATCAGGAACGCCAGCATACGGATAAATGCCGAGACCGCATCGTTCATAGGTGCCGCAAGGCGGACGATCATATAAACGGTTGCAAGAATAAGGTTGGGTATGTTGGCAATCAGAGCTATGAGAACTCCGCGCCACGGGTTGCTTTCAAGCTTGCCGCAGTCAACGGATATTTTGTCCTTTGCACCGATGTCCCACACGTTCATATAAATGAGGAACAGATAGAACGCCACGGCAAAAATACCGACCACTATGGCGAGCACGTTCTCCTCAAGAGTGGATGACGTCAGCATAGCGCCGAAAAGGCCCAACGCAAACTGTGTAACAAACAATTTTACCGCGCTGTATCCGTATCGGCTAAAAAATTTTCGCATATAAGAATCCTTCCTGTTGATTTTTCGCGTTTTATATATTATAATATAATTAACGGTGATTTTTCAACAGAAAAGTTAAAAGTTTACACTTTGTTCCGTAATTTATCAAAAAGAGGATGCAAATTTTGGCTGATCTTATCAATTTATCGGAATTTCCGCCCCTTGTGCGCGATTTTGCCAACTACAAATCGGCGATTCAGGGCTGCTCCGCCAAAACTGTGAACGAATATCTGCTCGATCTGCGCACCTTCTTGCGCTATCTTCTTGCCGCGCAGAGCGGGATCGATCCCGAATCCGAGGATTTTGAGAAGATCGACATATCGGGCGTTGATCTCGCGGCCTTTGCCGCCATCCGCCCCGAGGATATCTACGCCTTTCTTATGTACACGGGCAACGTGCGGAAAAATCTCTGGGCGGCCAAGGCGAGAAAGCTTTCGGCCATCAAGGGTTTTTATAAATATCTGACCGTCAAGCGTTCTCTGGTGGCCGAAAATCCCGCTGTCAATATTGAAACGCCCAAGGCAAAAAAGACCCTTCCAAAGTTTCTGACACTTGAAGAAAGCCTGCACCTGCTCGACACGGTGCGCTCCGATTCGCGCTCGCGCTACACGGTGCGCGACTACACCATCATCACTCTGTTCCTCAACTGCGGAATGCGTGTGTCCGAGCTCTGCGGCATTGATCTGAAGGATCTTGATTCCGAGCTCCGTTCCCTGCGCGTTATCGGAAAGGGCTCGAAGGAGCGCATAATCTATCTCAACGATGCCTGCCGCGCAAGCCTTTCGGAGCATCTTGCCATCAGACTCGGCGAGCAGAAAAAGACGGCCACCGAAAAGGCACTCTTCCTCTCGGAGCGGGGCGTGCGTATGTCTGTTCAGGCGGTGCAGAAGATGGTCTACAAGTACCTCGATATGGCGGGCTACGGCTCGCGGCATTTATCGGTACATAAGCTGCGCCACACTGCCGCCACTCTGATGTATCAGTCGGGCGCCGTGGACGTGCGCGTGCTCAAGGATATTCTCGGCCACGAGCAGCTCAACACAACCCAGATCTACACCCACGTTTCGGACAAAAATATGGAAGACGCCATGCAAAAAAATCCCCTTTCCAAGATCAAACCCGATTAAGCCCTTGAAATATTCACAAATATATGATATAATAAGATACTATCAAAACAAACGGAGTTAAAAATGGATCTTTCAAACTTCAGCCTTCTTTATCCCAGCTTCGATGCGCAAAAGTCTCATATGAGCGGCTCGGATGCCCCCAATATCGACACCTTTGAGCTTGAGGAGCTTGGCCTTACGGAAATATTTGAGATGACCAACCGCGAGCTTTGCGAGTTTCTGACCTGCGATCCCGAGGTCATGGCATACAGGATCGAGACCTTCTCCGATATGCTGGAGAACCCCGGCATTGCAAAAACGCTCAATCGCTTGATGCCCATTCTCGGCGACGTTATGGAGCTTCGCCGCCTCGATTCCGACAGCGGAGACGATACGGCCTATCTCTCCAGCATAACCGAGATCGAGCTTTATATTTCGAGCATCGAGACCCTTCACGCGGGGCTTTCCGAGGTGCGCCCGAACCTTAAGGGTCGCGCCCTTTCGGCACTTGCCGACTATATCGGCGAGCTCGTTGACAGCGACTATTACCGTCAGCTCAACGAGAAGCTGACCGAGCTTACCAACCGCGTGCGCGAGATCAAGAGCGTTACCGTGGGCGTTAATCTCGACGCGCAGCTTCGCCCTGCCGAGGCGGGCGTGCTCTCCATCAACGCAAAGCCCTTCCATTCGGGCGACGTGCTTGAAAAGATACTCCGAATGAACTTCAAGGACGACGAATATACTTGTATCGCCCAGCTCGTTCCCTTCGGCAAGAAGCAGACCGAGAATCAGAAGACCGCACTTTCGCTGGCCTTCACCACCGCCATCTCCGACGTATACAAGTCCTCGCTCCGCTCCTGGAAGAAGATCGTTCAGACCTATATTCTCGAAAATACCGAGTTTCTGCTTAATCTGATGCCCGAGATCGAGTTTATCGTCAAGGGTACCGAGCTTCTGCAGGCTCTGCGAGAGCGCGGCTGCACCCTCTGCCGCCCCGTTATTGCGCCCGTGTCCGACAAGACCTACCGCGCCGAGGGGCTTTACAACCCCTGCGTTGCACTCAAGAGCGAGGGCGAGATCATCACCAACGATCTCGTTTTCGACGAAAACGCCACCATCTACGTGCTGACCGGCCCCAACCGCGGCGGAAAATCGGTCATCACCTGCGCCCTCGGCCTTTCTCAGGTCATGGCACAGCTTGGTATGTTCGTTTGTGCAGACAAAATCGAGCTCAGCCCCGTGGACGCCATCTTCACCCACTTCCCCACGGGAGCCGATGACACCATTGACAAGGGCCGTCTCGGCGAGGAGTGTGACCGTCTGCGTGACGTTTTCGACGTTATCACTCCCCGTTCCCTCATTCTGATGGACGAATCCTTCTCCTCCACCGGCGCGTACGAGGCCTCGTACATTGCCGCAGAGGTACTCCGCGCCATCAGCTATATGGGCTGCCGTTGCATCTTCTCAACTCACCTGCATCAGCTCGTTACAGAGATCGAGGTCATCAACGAAGAGGCCGAGCGCAACGGCTACGCCAAGATCGACACCCTTGTGGCAGGCATTGAAACGGGCAAACGATCCTTCAAGATCACCCGCCAGAAGCCCGACGGCAAGAGCTATGCCCGCGACATTGCCCTGAAATACGGAATTTCCTACGATAGTATAATAAATAATTTCAAAGAAAGAGAAAACTGATATGGATAAGATTTTAAAACTGCTTGAAGACGACGCTACCCTGACCGCCGAGCAACTCTCGGTTATGCTGGGCAAGGAGGTCGGCGATATTAAAGACATAATAGAAAAATACGAGCGCGACGGCGTTCTGCTTGGCTACAAGGCCCTCATTGACTGGGATAAGACCGACCGCGAGTACGTGTCCGCTCTTATCGAGGTCAAGATCCAGCCCCAGCGCGATCTCGGCTTTGACAAGGTTGCCGAAAAGATCTACAATTATCCCGAGGTCACCAGCCTTCTGCTTATGTCGGGCGGATTTGATCTGGCCGTTATGATCGAAGGCAAGACCATGCGCGAGGTGGCCTACTTTGTGGCGCAGAAGCTTGCTCCCATCGAGTTCATCACCTCCACCGCAACCCATTTCGTGCTGAAGAAATACAAGGACAAGGGCGTTATCTACAAGGCTCCCGAGGTCGATGAGAGAGGTAACGGCGGCGTATGATCGATTACAGCTCTTTGCTTTCCCCCACGGTCACAAACCTTCCCTCCTCCGGCATACGGAAATTCTTTGATCTGCTGGAAAATATGAAGGACGTAACGGCGCTGACCGTCGGTCAGCCCGACTTCGTGACCCCGTGGCACATCCGCAACGCGGGCGTTGAGTCCCTCGAGCGCGGTAAAACATATTATACGTCAAACGCCGGAACGCTCGACCTGCGCCGAGCTATTTCCGATTACCTGACCCGCCGATTTGGCGTGACCTACGATCCCACCCACGAGATCGTGGTAACGGTTGGCGGCAGCGAGGCCATCGATATGGCTATGCGCGCCGTGCTTACCGAGGGCGACGAGGTGATCATACCCAACCCCGCCTTCGTTTGCTACGAGCCTCTGGCTAAAATGACCGGGGCGACTCCCGTTATCGTTGACACTTACGTTGAGGACAAATTCAAGCTCACACCCGAAACTCTGAAAAAGGCCATCACTCCCCGCACAAAAATGCTGGTGCTCCCCTTCCCCAACAATCCCACGGGCGCTATCATGACCCGCGAGGAGCTTGAGGGCATCGCCGAGGTGCTCCGCGGCACCAATATTCTTGTGCTTTCGGATGAGATATACGCCGAGCTGACCTACGGTCGCCGTCACGTATCCATTGCCGAGCTCGACGGTATGCGCGAGCGCACCATTCTCGTCAGCGGCTTTTCCAAGGCTTACGCCATGACGGGCTGGCGACTGGGCTACCTTTGCGCTCCCGAGCCCCTTGCGGCACAAATGCTCAAGCTCCACCAATACGCCATTATGTGCGCCCCCACCGTTTCCCAATTTGCCGCCATTGAGGCAATGGACAACGGTGATGCCGACGTGGCCGAGATGGTCGAGGAATACGACCGCCGCCGCAAATATATTTACGACGGTCTCACGTCCATGGGCATTGAGGTTTTCGAGCCCGAGGGCGCCTTCTACATCTGGCCCAATATTGGCAAGTTCGGACTGACCTCCGAGGAATTTTGCGAGCGTCTGCTCTACGAGCACAAGTGCGCAATCGTTCCCGGCACCGCCTTCGGTGCTTGCGGTGAGGGCTTTGCAAGGATCTCCTACGCCTACTCGGTGAAACACATCACGAAGGCTCTCGAGCAGATCGAAAAATTCGTAAGGACACTTAAATAACCAAAAGGGGCTGAGTCATTAACTTAGTCCGAAGAAAGGAAAAAGCGGATGTTCTTTACCGAAAGGTATTGAGCATCCGCTTGCTTTGTTGTATAATTAAATCACCACAAAATAATCCTACAAGAAAGCGAGATAATTATACAACA
>JAFTOB010000006.1 GCA_017451545.1 Clostridia bacterium
ACCTATCTCGGCACAGGAACTGTCTATGATAAGGACAACAATCCCGTATGTGAAATCCCGATGGACGAGTTTGAATTTGTTGTATTTTCCGGCTTGGATGCTGTGATTACAGGCTATTATTACAGGGTCGAAACAGAGTTTGGAACTCTGTGGTTTGATAGCAGCAACGACGTATTCTATCTGCGATTTAATGAGGTTGAGGTCGATTACAGAGAATACAGAGAATACTATCAACTCATAGGGAAAAATCTCGATGAATTGATTGCTGAATACAGCACAAATGATTGATTAGGTAAAAATGAGTTAAAGGAGAAAAAACACTATGAAGAAAATCGTATCACTTGTAGCCATCTTGGCAGTATTCGCTATGCTTCTTGTTGGCTGTGCCGGAAAATTCGATATGGATAAGAGTATCGAAAAGCTCAAGGAAAAGGGCTTGACCGAAGGTATGTGCTACATCACAGAGGAAGAATGCGAACGTGCAACCTCGCTTACAAACAGTGAAATTGCGTTTATGGGCGGCGACTTTACCGTTGAGATTGTTAAGCAATACGGCTTGATTGAAAACGGTGACTATTCCAAGTCTTGCACATTTATCACATTCGCTACCGAGGAACAGGCAACCAATTTTGCAGAATTGAACATTGAATATTTTGCAAAGGGCGAGAACTCTAATAATTGGAGAATTGCACGCGACGGTTGTGTGGTTGTAATGACTAACCTTGACGTTGCGATGGACATTATCAACCTTGAATTTAAGTAATATAACTACTCACGAATTAAAATCAAGTCTGTCAAAATAGGGACAAATGTGATTTTCACCTATGATTTTGAGACTTTAAGGTATTACAACCCCCGTTTTTCTACCATTTTGAGACCTTTTGGAGTCTTGACCCATGTCGAGGGTGTCGTTTATCTTACAAAAAACAAGGAGAATTAAATGAAATTGATCTTCAGCGCAACAACAAAATACATAATGGGCTTTGTGCTTATCGGCGCGCTTTTGTTTTTGCCCGCGTGGACGCTGAATTACCCCGGCGCGTGGCTGTTTCTCGCCCTGCTTTTTGTACCTATGCTGATCATGGGCATAGTTCTTTTTGCGAAAGCCCCGGACCTTCTGCAAAAGCGACTCAACAATAAAGAAAAGGAAAAGGCGCAAAAGGGAGTTGTCGCGCTTTCGGGTTTGATGTTTCCTGTCGGCTTCGTCATTTCCGCTCTCGATCACCGCTTTGGATGGTCGGGCGTTCCCGCATGGCTTGTCATAGTTGCTTCGGTTCTGTTTTTGATAGGATACGGAATGTATGCCGAGGTAATGCGCGAAAACGCGTATCTTTCCCGCACCGTGGAGGTGCAAAAGGATCAAAAGGTTATAAGCGCGGGGCTTTACGGCGCCGTGCGGCATCCGATGTACCTTGCAACACTTCTGATGTTTATGCCCATGCCGCTGATCCTCGGATCGTTCTGGGGACTCATCCCGTTTGCGGTCTATCCCGTTGCCATCTGTATTCGTATACAGAACGAAGAAAAGGTTTTGACCGAGGGACTTGACGGCTACGCGGAATATAAAACGAAGGTTAAATACAGACTTGTTCCGTTTATTTGGTGATTTACATAGTGGAGAAATATATGAAAACTATTGGCTTTTTGGGCGACAGCATTACTTTCGGATACGGTTTGGGCGATGTGAGCAAAAGATACTCGACTCTTGTTTCGCGGATGCTCGGGATGACCGAGGAAAACTACGGAATTACAGGCACGCTGGTGGCAAAGGCGGGGCTGAATCATTCCGACGGAAAGGATTTTGTCAGCCGTGTGCCGCTGGTCGATAGCGCGGACGTTGCCGTTATATTCGGCGGCACAAACGATTATTTCTGGAGTGACCGACCCATCAGCGGCGGTAGCGGGGAGGAGTATTTTGATATTGCCCTCGATGCCATTTGCCGTCACGTCAAGACGGCTCGCGCGGGCAAACTCACCTTGTTCGTTACGCCGTACCCGCACAACGGCGTTGGAAATTATCTCGGCGGTGAGAAATGGAACACGTCCTCTCGCCACGATACGGATGCCGTCAATTTTAACGGACATACTCTTTTCGATTACGTGAGAACTATCGAAAACATTTGCAAAGGTTACGGACTTCCTTGCCTCAATCTTCACGAAAATTTTGATTTTGACCATTCAAAGCACACGATCGACGGTTGCCACCCCAACGAGGAGGGTCACGCGCTGCTCGCCGAGGCCGTAGCTGCCGCCATACGTCGGTTGCTTGACACAGAAAGGAAATAATATGCCCGCATTTATAGCAGTTTCAATTTTCGGTGTGATCATGATCGTGCTCGGTATCATCAATATGATGGGCAATATACGGTCGTTGCATTGGTATCACCGTCAACGCGTGTTGCCCGAGGACGTTAAGCCCTTCGGGCGCCTTGTGGGGATCGGAAATATCACGCTCGGCGTGACGGCCATAGTCTTTGGCGTTTTGCAGCTTGTGGCCGAGCACACGGGCCTTGCGTGGCTGACGTTTATCGGCGTTGCCGCTCTTATCAGCGGCGTTGCTGTCTGCCTTGTTCTCAGCTTTTACGGAATGATAAAATACAACAAAGGAATCTTTTGACATGAAAGTATGCGTTATACAACCGAGATATTCGTTTGATGCGGGCGAGGTCGGCCTATGCTTTGACGAGCTTATGGCTCTGCTTGACGAGTGCGACGAAAGCCTTGATCTGATCGTTCTGCCCGAATACAGCGACGCGCCCGCCGACGTTCACGGCAAGGCGGGCCTTTACGGCGCGGCCGAAAAATACAATGCGATCCTGATGGAGAAGGCAAGAGCGGCGGCTCTGCGCTGCCACGCAAACGTTTTCGTCAATGCTTCGCATTACACCGAGGACGGCATCCGAAACACCACCCACGTCATCGACCGAGAGGGAAACGTGGTTGAAAGATACTTCAAGGCTCACCCCGCGCCCAGCGAGGTCAGAAGAGAGGAGCAGGGCGGCTACGGCGTTGACGTTGGCTACAGCTACGAGTTTGCGAAGCCCTACGTCATCGAGCTTGAAGGCCTACGCATCGGCTTTATGACCTGCTACGATTTCTATTTTTATGAGAATTTTGCCCGTGTGGCAAAGGAGAATCTTGATATTATAATCGGCTGCTCGCTCCAAAGATCGGATACCCACGAGGCGCTTTCGATCATCAACAAATTCCTTTGCTATAACACCAACGCGTATCTTATCCGCGCTTCGGTTTCGCTCGGTGAGGAATCCGAGCTTTGCGGATGCAGTACGGTTGTCTCCCCGCGCGGCGAGGAGCTTCTGAATATGAAAAACTCGGTGGGGCTCGGCATTTGTGAGATCGATCCGCGCGCCAAATATTATAAGCCCGCGGGCTATATGGGCAAGCCGAAATCCCACTACGAATACATAGAAGAGGGTCGCAGACCCTGGCTCTACCGCAACGGCGGCGCATCCGTCGTACCCTTTGAGGACGTGATGAAATATCCGCGACTTTGCGCACATCGCGGCTTCAATGCCGTCGCGCCCGAGAACAGCCTGCCCGCCTTCGGCGCGGCCGTCGCGCTCGGTGCCGAGGAGATCGAGTTCGATATTTGGTCGACCACCGACGGCGAGCTTGTGGTCTGTCACGATCCAACCCTTCACCGTGTAAGCAACGGCGAAGGAAAGGTGTACGAGCACACCTACGCCGAGCTGCTCGAGCTTGATTTCGGTATAAAGTACGGCGAAAAATTTGCGGGACTCAAGATCCCCACCTTTGAAGAGGTGCTGCAAAAGTTTGCGGGACGGGTCATAATGAACATCCACGTCAAGATTTGGGATGAGAATTTCGAGGATCCCATGGTGGAAAAGATCGTGGAGCTTGTGCGCCGCTACGATTGTGAAAAGCACGTATATTTTATGACCTCAAGCGACCGCATTATAAAGCGGGTCATGGAATACGCCCCCGACCTGCGGATCTGTGTCGGCTGGGACGGAAACCCCGATCCTATGTCCATGGTCGACCGAGCAATCGCCCTCGGAGCTTATAAGATCCAGCTTTTCAAGCCTTATTTCAATGAGGAAACGGTCAAAAAGGCCCGTGAGAACGGCATCCTCTGCAACGTCTTTTGGGCGGATGACCCCGACGAGGCGCGCCATTACTTCGAAATCGGCGTAGATACCGTCCTGACCAACGATTACCTTGCAATATATAACGCAACGAAGGATATTTTGAAAAAATGAGCAAAAAAATCAGCGTCAAGGTGTTGATCCTTGATATTATCTTTGCTGTTGTTGCCGGCATCATAGTCGGAACGGCCTACTATTTCTTCCAGAACAGCAACGGCTTTGCGCCGGGCGGCGTGGGCGGTCTTGCCACCATTACGCACCATCTGGCGAACGGAGCGGTGAGCTGGTCGATCCTTATGATCGCCTTCAATCTGCCCATCTTCGTGCTCGTCAGCGCCATCGTTGACAAAAAGCTGGGTCTTATGCTCAGCATTTATATGCTTGTGCAATCCTTTATGCCCAAGCTCTACGAGTTCGCAGGTCTGTCTGCTTACTGTCAGGCCAACAATGCCGAGGACTTCAACATAGTTTTCGCCTGCATTGCCACGGGGGTTATTTCGGGCTTCGGATTTTCACTTATGCTGCGCAGATTCGGCGCCAGCGGCGGTACCTACGGCATCTCTGCGCTTATTAAAAAGGCCAAGCCCGAGCTCAATATTGCCTACGTTTCGTTTATAATGGACACGAGTGTGGTCTTTATTGCATTCTTTGTCTACGGAATGAAGATAACCCCCGTGATCTGTACCCTCATCAACCTTTTCGTGGCGAACGTCATCGTCGATCACGGCCTGAGCGGTATCAAAAACGGTTATAAGTTTGAGATCGTCACGCCCCACCCGACCGAGATATCCGAGGAGCTGATGACCCGTCTCAAGCACGGTGTGACCTCCATCAAGGTTCACGGAATGTACACCGACACCGACAAATATATGCTGGTCTGCATTATAAACAAGCGGCAGATCGGCGAGATGATGAAGATAATCAAAAGCTATCCCGACACCTTTGCCAGCTT
Organism: Clostridia bacterium; assembly: GCA_017451545.1. Lineage (GTDB taxonomy): Bacteria > Bacillota > Clostridia > Oscillospirales > CAG-272 > RGIG3994. The sequence goes on from JAFTOB010000006.1 coordinate 5,080, forward strand.
TGCGAAGGTCAACGAGGTGTTCGGCAATTTCTCGAGGAAAACGTAATTTATGAAGATAGTTACAGCAATAGATTCTTTCAAGGGAAGTCTTTCCACCTTTGAATCGGGCGCGGCGGTGCGCGAGGCGGCCGAGCGCGTTTTCGGAGACGTGCAGGTCAGGATCTGTCCCTTGGCCGACGGCGGGGAGGGAACTGTGGCCGCTATAGTTCACGGCAAGGGCGGCAGACTTTGCCGCGCCACCGTCAGAGGCCCTCTCGGGCGTCCCGCCGATGCCGAGTACGGTGTGGCGGGTGACACGGCCATAATCGAGATGTCGGCCGCCGCAGGGCTGACTCTCATTGGAGAGGACGAGAGAAACCCTCTCCTCACCACCACCTACGGTGTTGGCGAGCTTATAGCCCACGCCATCCGTGAGAACGGATGCCGTAGGTTTATCGTGGGCATCGGCGGCAGTGCCACCAACGACGGCGGTATCGGAATGCTTTCGGCTCTCGGCTTTGAGTTTCTCGATCGCCACGGTAGGGCAATAGAGCCCTGTGCGGCGGGGCTTGCATCGCTTGCCGAGATCGTCACCGAAAATGCAATGCCCGAGCTTGCCGAGTGCGAGTTCTGCATTGCCTGCGACGTGAAGAATCCTCTTTGCGGCGAGTTTGGCTGCAGTGCGGTCTACGGCCCGCAAAAGGGCGCGACGGCACAGATGATAAAGGATATGGACGGCTGGCTCGGAAATTACGCCGAGCTGACGGCCAAAGTCAAGGGTCGTGACAACCGCGATATGCCCGGTGCAGGCGCGGCGGGAGGACTGGGATTTGCCTTCGTGTCCTATCTCGGCGGCACTCTTGAGTCGGGTATCGGGCTCGTTATGCGCGAGATCGGTCTTGAGCGCGAGCTTGTCGATGCAGACCTTGTCATAACCGGCGAAGGTCGCCTTGACAGCCAGTCCTGTATGGGAAAAGCCCCCGTGGGCGTGGCCCGGGCGGCGAAAAAGTACGGCAAAACGGTAATCGCCTTTTGCGGAAGCGCCAAGGAAGACGCCGCGCTTTGCAACGAATACGGGATCGATGCGTTCTTTCCCATAATTCAAGCACCGACGACCCTCGCCGAGGCTATGAACAAAGACAATGCCTACCGCAACCTGAAGGCTACGGCAGAGCAGACCTTCAGATTGATCGGGAGCATTAAAAAATGAAAATCAAATCGTTTATCTACATAATTCTTGCGGGTATCCTTTGGGGAAGCCAGACGGTGTTCGTATATTTCCTCAAGCCCTACGGTTTTTCGCCCTTCCAGCTCACAGCGGTTCGCGCAGTGGTGTCCTTCGTCTTTATGGCGATCTACGCGCTCATAAAGGATAAGAGCGCGTTTAAGATCCGCTTCAAGGATCTGCTTGTCTGCTTCGGCGTGGGTATCTGCCTTTTCGTAACGGCGGCGGCCTACTACGTGGCTATGGATATGACCACAACGGCAACCGCGGTAGTAATTATGTATATGTCGCCCGTTTACGTTATGATTTTTTCTGTGTTTTTCTTCAAGGAGAAATTCTCACCGACCAAGCTTGCGGCACTGGTGCTCGTGATCGGCGGAAGCATATTGGTGTCGGGCGCCGTGGGCGGCGAGCTGGGCTTTGACCCCGTGGGTCTCGCCTTTGCATTCCTTTCGGGTCTTACTCTCGCGGGCTACAATATTTTCACCAAGCTGGGCTCACAGAACGGTTGCAAGACCCTCTCCACAACGCTTTACGGTTTTATGTTTATGTCGGTCTTTGCCCTTATCTTCGGCGATCCCGTCAGCACCGTAAAGCTGGCCTCGGCGGCACCGCTTATCACTCTGCCGCTGCTTATCGCACTTGGTATCGTTACCTGCGTAACGCCATATTTCCTTTACAATCTGGCGGTAGACCATATTCCCGTCGGTACCGCGGCGGCGCTTGCGGTCATCGACCCCATGGCGGCCACGGTTTGCAGTGTGTTCATTGGTGAAACGCTGACGGTCTGGCCGATCATCGGAATCGTTCTGGTGCTTTCGGCCGTCGTCCTGCTGGGTCTTGCGGAGGGAAGACATCCTAAAAAGGAGATAACAAATGGATAATTTCTTTACAAAAGCATTTGAAAATATGAGCGACCGCGACCGCGAGAGCTTTTACAAAACCGTGTTTTTAAATGACCGCTCGGAGTATGCGGCGCGCAAACGCGTGGAATACTATAAACGGGTGCTTCGCCATATGGGCAAAAACGTCCGCATCGGCGTGGGCGTCAAGATCGAGAATCCCGAGCTTATTTCCGTCGGTGACAACGTGCAGATCTGCGACGGCGCAACTCTCATCGCACGTCCCGAGACCGAGATCGTTATCGGCAACAATACGGTCATAAACGACCGCGTGTATCTGGACACCGAGCACAAGGGAGGATATATCCACGTTGAAAACGACGTGTACATCGGAACGGGAACGACTCTGTTCGGACACCTGGGGCTGGAGATCGGAGACCACGTGCTGATGGCGCAGAATATTACTCTGACACCGTATTCCCATAAGTTTGACGATCCGGGCGTGAATATCATAAAGCAGGGCGGCCACTCCAAAAAGGTGGTCATCGGCCGCGATTCCTATATCGGGATGGGCGTTTGCATTATGTATTCGGGCGATATCGGCGAGGGTTCTGTGATCGCGGCGGGGGCCGTTGTGGTCAAGCCCATTCCACCCTATTCGGTGGCTGTGGGATGCCCCGCAAAGGTTATAAAGAAAAGGGAAAAGACGTTATAATGACACTCAAAAAAGCAATTTTTTCGGATTTTGACTTCATATACGGGGAAATGAAAAAGAACTTCATTCCCGAGGAGCTGCGCGAGTATGACTTTGCCAGAGAGGCTATGGAGCATCCCGCTTTTACCGTATATCATATCGAGGAAAAGGGCGAGCGCGTGGGCTTTATGACTGTGTGGGAGCTTGAGAGCTTTGCTTATCTCGAGCATTTCGCTGTGTACGATAAATACAAAAATCAAGGCTTCGGCAGTCGGGCTCTCGGACTTTTGAAGGAGCGCTACCGTCGCATCGTGCTGGAGGCCGAGCCGCCCGAGGACGAGCTGAAGGCACGTCGGATCGCCTTTTACGGGCGTAACGGCTTTTTTGCCAACAGCCACCTTTACTTTCAGCCGCCCTATCGGCACGCCGACGAGGAAAGGGTGCGGCTTGTGCTTATGAGCTATCCTACGCCCCTTGAAGACTGCGCCGCGGCGGCCGACACGATTTACAAAGGCATACTTCACAAAGGTAAAAAAGGATAAAAAATGGATTATTTATACGTTGTTTGCGCAATACTGCTCAGCTCTACCACCAGCATTTTCGGTGGGTTCTATAACCGCGCCTGCGCGGGCAAGCGATCGTCCTCACAGCTTTATAACTGCGCACAGCTTATAAGCGTTGCGACCTGCTGGGGAATAATGTTTCTCATAAATCCCGAGTTCGATGCGGCAGTCCTGCCGTATTCGCTGGGCTTTTCGGTGGGCTACTGCGTGGCTGTGTTCGGTATCATCAACGCCCTTCGCACGGGCCCCGTGATGCTGACCACGCTGATGACCCAAATGTCGCTGGTTGTGACCTCTCTTTGGGGCTTCATTTTTTGGGGCGCGCCCGTCACGCCCTTCGTTATCGTCGGCCTTTGTCTGACGGTGGTGGCCATCGTTCTTTGCCTTTATAAGGGCAAGACCGAGAATACGGCGACGGTTAAGATCACGCCCCGATGGATAATGTTCGCGCTTATGGCCTTCGGCGGCAACGCAATGTGCAGTATTTTCCAGCGCACACAGCAGATGGTGTTTGACGGTAGATACAGAGAAGAGCTTATGTTCTTTGCGACCCTCGCGGGTGCTATCGTTTTCACTCTGATCTACGCAAGATCCGATCACAGAGATCAAAGCTTCATCATAAAGAGAAGCTATATTCCGCTCATTGCGGGCGTTTGCAACGTGGTTATGAATATTTTCGTGATCAAGCTTGCCACGTCAACTCTGCCGTCCACAATGGTCTATCTGCCCATGAGCATATTCCCGCTGATCATCGTGTCGCTCTTCTCCCTCGTTGTGTTCAGAGAAAAGCTCCGCGCCAGCCAATGGATCGGCGTGGGAACGGGTATCGTTTCGGTAATCTTACTTTCGCTGTAATTTTAGGAGGTCAATATGAACAATGATTTTAAAGTAATCTTTCTCGGCACCTGCGCCTGCAACTATTCGAGATACGAGCATCGCTTTGCCGAGGATCTTCGGGACAGCTTCGACGATGACGCGCGCCGCGCATCGTCAATGCTTGTGGACGGTCATATTATGGTGGATTGCGGCCCTCACGCCGCCGATGCGCTCCACATAGTCGGGATAGCGGCCGAGGATATAACAGATATCGTTATAACTCACCTGCACGACGATCACTTCGTGCCTGAAAATATCGGCAGGATCGCCGCAGGGAAGTCCTCGCACCTCAATCTTTGGGTGTCCGAGGACGCGGAGATAGACAATATTGAAAACGTAAATATAAAAAGGATGAAGAAGCTCGAGAGCTACGATATATCCTCCGATATCCGCGTGACAGGTCTTTTTGCCAACCACGATCCGAGCACCTCGCCACAGCATCTGCTTTTTGAGAAGAACGGCAAAAAGCTCTTTTACGGCTGCGACGGCGCGTGGATGATGACGGCGACCTTCAATTATCTTTGCGGATCCAGGCTCGATATGATGGTGCTTGACGGCACCGTCGGCGATTATGAGGGAGATTTCCGTATGGCCGAGCATAACAGTATCCCGATGATACGTCTGATGCTCCCGTCGCTGAAAATCAAGGAGATCGTGACAGAGAACACAAAGGTATATCTTTCACATCTTGCGCCGCGCCTGCACAGATCCCACGCCGAAACCGTGGAGATCGTGAAAAACGACGGGCTTTGCGTGGCATATGACGGACTTACGGTGGAAATATGAAAAGAACGAAAATAGATATAGATGTAAATACATATCCGGATGTCTTTCGCCCCTTCTTCGCGGGTGCGGAGATCTATGACAGCAGCTGCTCGCCCGAGGCGCGGGTGATCTTTATCGACAAGGATCGCGGCTACTATCTGAAGTCGGCAGAGCGGGGAACTCTCAAAAGAGAGGCTGAAATGACGGCTTTCTTTCATTCCAAGGGCCTCGGCACCGAGGTGCTTGAGTACCTTTCCGGTGACAGGGATTGGATGCTGACCGAGAGGGTCGTGGGCGAGGATTGCACCCACCCTCAGTACACCGAAGACCCGAAAAGGCTTTGCGACCTTTTGGCTACGCTTTTGCGCGAGCTTCACGAGACGGATTTTGACGGCTGTCCTATGCCCGACAGAACGGCGGAGTATCTTGCCACCGCCGAGCGAAATTACAAAAACGGCATTTATGACGCATCCCTTTTCCCCGATAATTGGGGTTATGCATCGGCCGAGGATGCTTGGCGTGTGATCGCCGAGTGCGGGCATCTTCTGAAGACAGACACGCTCCTTCACGGCGATTACTGTTTGCCGAATATTATGCTCAACGATTGGAAATTCAGCAAATTCATTGACGTTGACCACGGCGGCGTGGGCGACCGACACATCGACCTTTTCTGGGGCGCGTGGTCGCTGTTCTTCAATCTCAAGACCGACGAATACAGAGAAAGATTTTTCGACGCCTACGGCCGCGACGTGTTCGAGCCCGAAATGCTCCGCGTCATCGCCGCCGCAGAGGTGTTTGGATAATTTTATAAAAGGAGAAAATATTATGTTAAAAGGAATACCGAAAATTATCAGTCCCGAGCTGCTTAAAATTCTTTGCGAGATGGGACACGGAGACGAGATAGTCATTGCCGACGGCAATTTCCCGTCGGAGAATTACGGCCGCCGCGTAGTCCGCGCAGATGCCTGCGGAGGCGAGGCAATGCTTGATGCCGTGCTCAAGCTCATTCCGCTTGATACTTACGCCGAGGACAATTTCGCACTTATGGCACTGTCGGGCGGCGACACCGAGATCCCGCCCATCTGGGCCTCTTACGATGCCATAGCCGAGAAAAACGATCCCAACGTTCGCAAGTCCTGTATGGAAAGATACGCCTTTTACGAGAGGGCAAAGTCGGCATTTGCCGTGATCGCTACGGGCGAGGAGGCAATTTACGCAAATATTATCCTTAAAAAGGGCGTTGTGAAATAAAATTGCCAAATTCCGCTTGACACCGTGATTTTCCTGTTGTATAATATTTAGAGTAAAAAAATTCATACTGTGAGGTAAATACAATGTACAGAATCGGAATCGACCTCGGCGGAACAAACATCGCCGCAGGTCTCGTAAATGAGGAATATAAGATCGTTGCAAAGGCAAGCGTTCCCACCGCCGCAGACAGAGGCGCGAAGCCCATCGTTGCCGATATTGCCGCGCTTTGCCACAAGCTCTGCGCAACCAATAACATTGATATGTCCGATATCGAGGCTATCGGTATCGCATCTCCCGGCGCTATCGACAGCGCGGCGGGCGAGGTAAAATACGCAAACAATCTGCCCTTCAAGAACCTGCCCATCTGCGCTATGGTCGCAGAGCTGACAGGTATCAAGGACGTTCGCGTTGAGAATGACGCCAACGCCGCCGCTTGGGGCGAGGCTGTTGCAGGTGCCGCAAAGGGCGCATCCAGCTCCGTTATGATCACTCTCGGAACCGGTGTCGGCGGCGGTATCGTCATCGACGGCAAGGTCTATTCCGGTGAGAGCGGCGCGGGCGGTGAGCTCGGACACGTTGTTATCGAGTACAACGGAAAGCGTTGCTCCTGCGGCCGTCGCGGCTGTTGGGAGGCATACAGTTCCGCAACCGGACTTATCAATATGACCAAGGAAAAGCTGGCCGAGTGCGAGAGCACCGGCAGAAAGACCGTTATGACCGAGCTCGTTCGCCAGAAGGGTAAGGTTTCGGGCCTTACAGCGTTTGACGCAATGCGTCTCGGCGACGAGGCAGGCCGCGAGGTCGTTGATACATACGTGGGCTATCTCGCTTGCGGACTTACCAATATGGTCAACATCTTCCGTCCCGAGGTCATTTCTCTCGGCGGCGGCGTTTCCAACGAGGGTCAGTCCCTTGTGGATGCACTCCTGCCTCTCATCAGAAAAGAGCAGTACGGCGGCGCCATCTCTTATGCCACCGATATCAGAATCGCCAAGCTCGGCAACGATGCCGGCATCATCGGCGCAGCTCTCCTCAGCGTTTGATCTAATACATAAAGAACAGCACCGCGACTAGGTGCTGTTCTTCTGTTTATATTAATTCGCCAACTGTTCGCATTTTGGTTGAAGTTATCAACCAAAATTCAAATATCAAGTTATTGTTTTATGAAAAGATATGCTGTATAATGTAGGTGTAGCTACAATAAAACTTGATGAGGAGAATATTTCAATGAATATCAATTTAGGTGAAAAACTGAAAAGCCTACGCAAAAATAAAAATATATCCCAAGAGAAATTAGCTCAATATTTGAACGTTTCGTTTCAAGCGGTTAGCAAATGGGAGAATTCAAGCACATATCCCGACATCGAGCTTTTGCCTGACATTGCACGCTTCTTCGGAATTACTGTTGACGAGCTTCTTGGCGCGGAACAGATCGATGAGAAAAATCTTTATAAAGAATATGAGGAAAAAGCAGCCGAAATCTATCGTAACGGTGATATTTCAAAAGTGTTACCGATTTGGAAGGAGGCATATCACAAGCTTCCTAATAACATCGAAGTCAAGGAAATGCTTATGTCCATATATTTTGATATTGACAAAATAAAGTATCAAAAGGAAATCGTAGAGCTCGGCACGGAAATATATAATAGCAACGGTGGCTCATATTATAAAGGGCAAGCTATATGGCAGATCGCTCGCACCTATGCTGCTTGCGGCAATAAGGAAATGGCGGAAAAATGGGCTCTTAAAGCACATCAACTGATGCATTCAAGAGAAATGTTATTTGTTCAAATAACCGACGACGGGGATGAAATGCTTTCGGAATTCCGATTTGCAAACTATTGGTATCTCAATGAACTGTTTTATATGAGTGCCAAAATTGCAGGTTGTGAACGTATTCCGGGCGGCACGGAATACGTTCAAGCGGTAAGCAAAGCCGTAGCGCAAATGTATGAACTCGTTTTCCCAAATGATGATATGGGATTTGAGGATCTTCAACGTATGTGTATGGAGCATAGAAGTATTGCCGAGGATGAGATTGCTTTGAGCAAAAATGAAGAAGTAATAAAACATCACCTGAT
>JAFTOB010000066.1 GCA_017451545.1 Clostridia bacterium
AGCGAAACATCATTTGCCGCCACGCGGCAACCTCACGCCACCCGTGCCTCAGCCGGGGCACCCGACCCGATTTATCGGTGCCGTCCCTGTCGGGTGATCGTGTGCGGTTTTTGCGTGCAAAACTTGCTCTCGTCAAAATGCACAATTTTTTATATCAAATGTCGCATTAACGATAATATTTGTCACTATTTTGACAAAAATTCTAAATTTGCTTGACTTTTTAAATTGACTGTGATATAATACGGGTACATATGACCGAAAAGGTCAAAAAAAAGAAAGGTAAAGGTATTACACAAATGAACAAGAAAATTTCTCTCGTTCTCGCTATCGTTATGGTAGCAAGCCTCCTCTGTGTTGCAATGCCCGCCACCACCGTCTCCGCAGCTGAGTATGATGTTGAGATCGACGGCGCACTTTACACACTGGGTGACGCTGACACCTACGGTTACTGGGAGCTTTCCAGGACCGACATCACTGTTAAGGTTATTCGCGACCTTACTCAGGAAGACTTCGCCGAGCTCGGCAACTGCTTCTCTATCTTCAACTATGAGACCGACGCTGAGGGCAACCCCGTAAAGGTCACCATCGACTTCCAGGGTCACAGCCTCACCGGCATCACCACCGGTAACTTCTTCCGTCTCGGTGCTCCCGAGGCTGCTCCCAGCAAGAAGAGCGACATCACCATCAAGAACATGATCATGAGCCAGAGCGGTGTCGGTTCCTTCTGCCAGGTTTACGCAGGCGGTAACTACACCTTCGAGAACTGCATCTTTACTGCTACCGAGGCCTTCAACTGGACCGGTATCAACGCTAACATGGGTGACAACACCGGTAACCCCTGCAACATCACTCTGAAGAACGTTCAGATGTTCATGTCCGCAACTGCAGGTCCCAAGAACTCCGTTTCCTTCTTCCGTACCGGTAATTCCGCAGATACTAAGGATTTTGCCAAGAACGATGAAGGTAAGTTTACCGAGGCTCATTCTCCCATCGTAAACTACTATGCTGAGAACTGCCTCTTCAACGCAGACCTCAAGGAGGGTGAGACCCTCGCCGATACCGACAAGGGTGCTATCGGCTTCCACGTCACCTCCGAGAGATCCACTTCCGTTCTCACCAACTGCACCATCATTGCTCCTCAGCCCATCTACATCACCTCCGGTGTCGCGAATTATGCTGCAGACCTCACTGCCGGTGCCAATGTCGTAACTATTAATGACTGCATTCTCGATAACAGTGATAAGACTGCTGCTTCCAAGCAGGATCCTATCTACACCCCCGCTTTCTCTAACACCAACGACGATCCCACTGTTGAGGACGGTTTCAAGGGCTTCGAGATGATGGATCCCCCTGCAACCACTCCCGCTCCCGAGACCTCTGCAGCTCCCGAGACCACTCCTGCTCCCGAGACTTCTGCAGCTCCCGAGACCACTCCTGCTCCCGGAACTACCGAGGCTCCCACCACCGACAAGCCCACCACTCCCGCAGGCACCACCGCTCCCGTAGTTGAGGACGATGAGCCCGCAGAAGAGGGTTGCGCAGGTTGCGGCGGCTTCTCTATCGCAGCATCCTTCCTCGCACTCGTTTGCGCAGCAGGTGCCGCAATCGTTATCAAGAAGAAATAATTGAATATCAATTAGTCTTTTCTCCCCGACGGCTCAGCCGTCGGGGAGCTTTTTTGTTTGCCGCTTTGCGGCAAATGAGGCACGCCTGCGGCGCATGAAGCGCCCCTTCGGTGCATGAAGCACGCCTGCGGCGCATGAAGCGTTGCCTGCGGCAACATTTCGGAAGAAAACCTTCGGTTTTCGGTTTTATTTAATCAGAGAAACCGATAAATCGGAGTTTGAAGAATCTAATATTCACCCGTAGGGGCGCACTTTGTGCGCCCGTCCGATGGATTTGGATTTATTTTATGGGTATCGTTCCTGCCCCCTCCGGGTTCGGGGGAGGGGGGCAACCGCGTAAGCGGTGGGGGTAGGGGTGGGATCCCGCCGTAGGCGGCGATTTTACCTTGCCCATCCTGTTTGTTTGAGCGGCCTGAAAAACAAGCCAAAAATTAGGTGCTTTGTACCCAATTTTTCGCTTCTTTTTCACTGAAGCCGTGGCCGCCGTCGTTCCTTCGGAACGAAAGGTATTTCGCGCGTTGCGGGCAGACCTGCGGATCTGCGGCGACCGTAACGGGTTGCCGTTGGATCGCAAAAAACTTTTGAAAAAGTTTTATCAAAACTTTCAAAGAATGGTTCAGCTTAGGCCTTCAAATTACGATTTATCGCTCGCTTCACCGTCGGGTGGTTATGTGTGACACAAGGTCACGCTACCCGTGATTCCGCTGTCTCGGCGATGTCGATCCGAGGATCGACGGACCCGATTTGTCGGTCTTGTGTTGACATATTTTTTATTATGTGGTATAATACTCGAAGCGTTTTGTTTTGGAGGGCTTATGGCGAAGGAGCAGATCCGACTTTCGGACAGATTTACTTACAGAAAACTTATAAGATTCACCGCGCCGTCCATCGTAATGATGATCTTTTCGTCGATCTACGGTGTGGTGGACGGGCTTTTCGTGTCCAATTTCGCCAGCAAGACCGCCTTTGCCGCCGTCAATTTTATTATGCCCTTTCTTATGATGCTCGGCACGCTGGGCTTTATGTTCGGCACGGGCGGCGCGGCCCTTATCGGCAAGCTCCTCGGCGAAAAGGACGGGGAGCGGGCAAACCGCACCTTCTCAATGGTCACATTTGTGTCCATCCTTTGCGGCATCGTTCTCGCTGTGCTGGGCATCGTTTTCATCGAGCCCGTGGCGCGGCTGCTGGGCGCGGAGGGGCAGATGCTCGACGATTGCGTGGTCTACGGCCGCATAATTCTCGCCGCTCTGCCGTTTTTTATGCTCCAGATGGAGTTTCAGACCTTCTTCGTGGTGGCCGAAAAGCCCAAGCTGGGGCTTGCCTCCACCGTGGCGTCGGGCTGTGCCAACATAGTTCTTGACGCCCTGCTCGTGGCCGTCCTCGGCCTCGACCTCGTGGGCGCGGCACTTGCCACGGCCGCCAGCCAGGCGGTGGGCGGTATTATTCCCATCGTCTATTTTTCCTGCAAGAACAAGAGCCTTCTGCGCCTGACGCTGCGATGCGGCTTCGACGGTCGCGCTCTGCTTCGGGTCTGCACCAACGGCTCCTCCGAGCTTATGAGCAACATTTCAATGTCGCTTGTGTCCATGCTTTACAACGTTCAGCTCATCAAGTACGCGGGCGAGGACGGCGTGGCCGCCTACGGCGTTCTGATGTACGTCAACTTCATTTTTCTGTCGGCCTTTATCGGCTACGTGGTGGGAATGGCGCCCGTGGTCAGCTATCATTACGGCGCGCAGAATCGGGACGAGCTCAAGAGTCTGTTCCGCAAAAGCTGGGTTCTGATCGGGCTGTCCTCGGTGGCGATGGTAGGCGTTGCGGCCGCACTTGCGCAGCCTATGTCTGCTATTTTCGTGGGCTACGACCGGGGACTTTACGAGCTGACGGTGCGCGGATTTTACATTTATTCGCTGTCCTTCCTCTTTTCGGGGGGCGCGATCTTCGGCTCGTCCTTCTTCACCGCGCTGAACAACGGCTTCATTTCGGCGGCGATCTCGTTTTTGCGGACGCTGGTCTTTCAGATCGCGGCGGTCATGCTGATCCCTCTGTGGCTTGAGATCGACGGCATCTGGATCTCTATCGTGGTGGCCGAGCTTATGGCCTTCATCGTCACGGCGGCCTTTTTGCTGGCGCGGCGCAAAAAATACGGATATATGTGAGAAAAAGGCAAAGACCGCACAAGGTCTTTGCCTTTTTGAAAACGAAACGCACCGACAAATCGGAGTTTATTTGAAAGAGTTTTTTCGAGAACCTTCTTGCAAGAAGGTTCCAAGAACGCTTGCGTTCTTGTGAGCTCTTCCAAGAAACTTTAATGCATTGGTTAATTTAAGTGGGCTGTTTATACTTCAAAATTCGCTCGGTCGCGAATTTTGAGTCATTATATCGGCTCACTCGGTCGCGCTACCGCAGAGGCGCTGATGCAAATCGTTGAAACGATTAGCATCTTCCGGTGAAAACTCCTCCTAGCGCGCCCTTTCTAAATATTACGATCAGAAATTGATCGTAATATCACCGTCGTGGCCGTTAGGAGGCGGTAACGCCGGACTAAGGCCCGCGTGAGCGCGTAAAAGTTGGCCGACACAGTGTCTCAACCCGACCGGCCGAGGGAGGGTTGAAAATGTATCGTCACTTTAATGCAAACCCATTTTTCAAAGTTTTTTAAAGAGCTCGAGAAACTTTTTGCAAAAAGTTTCTCGAACAAAAATAAACTTCAAACTCCAATTTATCGGTCTGTCTAATTCCAATAAAATCGAAAATCGGAACGATTTTCTTCCTAAATGTTGCCGAAGGCAACGCTTCATGCACCGCAGGTGCGCTTCATACGCCGCAGGCGTGCTTCATGCGCCGATGGCGTGCTTCATACGCCGCAGGCGTGCTTCACGCTCCGAAGGACGAATATCACTTGCCTCTGCGAGGCAAACAAAAAAGGCTGATCCTCAAGAATCAGCCTTTTCTTCGTCCTCGTACGCGCCGACGCCTTTGAGGCGGCCGGCCTCGTGGAAGCCGTCGATATTTCCGCGCTGGATCGCGCCGAAAATGCGGTAGCGCAGTCCGCGATTATTGCGCTCGATGCTCGCGAGCAGCTTTTTCATCTCCTCGCGCTCGGTGTTGCCGTCGGCAGGGCAGGGCGATTTCATCACGGGCAGGTTTACCTTCGAGGCGAAATAGCGCACGTCCTTTTCGGGCATATAGATCATGGGTCTGATGAGGGTCACGTTCATCCGCGAAAGATAGGTCACGGGCTGGAAGCAGCCGAGGCGTCCCTCGTAAAACAGGTTGAGCATAAAGGTCTCGACCACGTCGTCAAAATGATGACCCAACGCCACCTTGTTGCACCCCAGCTCAACGGCGGCGGTGTGCAGGGCTCCGCGCCGCATCTTGGCGCAGAGGGCGCAGGGGTTGGGCTCCTTGCGGACGTCGAAGATTATAGTCGAGATCTGGGTGGGGATCACGTGATAGGGCACGCGCAAGCGCGAGCAGAGCTCGCGGATCTCGGAGAAATCCACGCCCTCGAAGCCCATATCGATGGAAATGGCCACCAGCTCAAACTTTTTCGGGTAGAAAAGCCGCATTTCGGACAGGGCGCAGAGTAAGGTCAGCGAGTCCTTGCCCCCCGAAATGCCCACGGCAATGCGGTCGCCCTCCTCGATCATGGAGTAATCGTCCACGGCGCGGCGGGTGAAGCTCAAAATTCGTTTCAAATCGTTCATTTCAAAAATTCCTTAAAGCTGCAGGTATCGTAAATTTTTTGCGCGTCCTCGGTCATTTGCCCATCCTCGCCGTAGAGGATCAGCGGACGGCTGACGGTCAAGGAGGGTGCGCCGCCTCGGCGCGACTCCACCAAAATTATTGAGGCGGGGCGCGAGGTGTTGTGATGAACAAAGGTGACTCTCTTGGGCTCGAAGCGGTTCTCGCGCAGGGCGGCGAAAAGCTCGCTCATACGGTCGGGTCGGTAAACGCAGACGAAGGTGCCGCCGTCGGTCAGCAGGCGCGAGGCGCAGGCGCAGAACTCGGCCACGCCGCCGAAAAGCTCCTGTCTTGCTATAGCCTTCGCGCTGTCGGGGCTCTGCTTGCCGTCGGCGCGGAGATAGGGCGGGTTGGCAAAGACCACGTCGAGCTGCTCGGTCTGGGTCAGCTTTCTCACGTCGGCGCAGACGGGGGTGATGATATCCGAAAGCCCGTTTTTCTCGATATTTTCGCGCGCGGCCTCGTAAAGCTCGGGCTGGAGCTCATAGGCCGTGATATGGTCAAACTTTTTTCGTGCCGCCGCAAGCATGGAGCAAACGCCGCAGCCCGTGCCGAGCTCGGCGGCGCGCCGCCGCTTCTTTAAGTAGGCGGCAAGGAGGTAGGAATCGGTGGAGAAGGCCTGCCCCCCTATGGCAAAAAGGGTCAGGTTCTCGTTGATCTTCATTTCTGTTTTCATTATTATAATAATGGGCTGCCGCAAAAGCAGCAGCCCACAAACGGCGTATGTAATTAATTACTCAGCCTTGGGAGCACCGACGGGGCAAGCACCCTCGCAAGCACCGCAATCGAGGCATGCGTCAGCATCGATAACGTACTTGCCGTCCTGCTCGGAAATAGCGCCAACGGGGCACTCGTCTGCGCATGCGCCGCAGCCGATGCACTCTTCAGCATTGATCTTGTAAGCCATAATAGTTACCTCCATGAGTTGTGATATCCTATTATATCACACTTTTTCTGAAAAATAAATAGTTTTTTGAAAATTTTATTGATTATTTTCGTCAGAATGCTCTTTTTTGTCGACAACCGTGCAGCTATCGCGGGAGAAGCTCTTGATGACCGTCTCCTGCTTGACCGTGATTTTGACCTTGACGGTGGCGGCGAGGGGATTTATCTCGATGACCGTGCCGCGACCCTCGGGGGTGTCGACCACGCTGTCCACGGGGGGAGTTTTGGCGATCTCCTCCTGATAGGTGGAGTATTCGTAGTTGAGGCAGCACATAAGGCGGCCGCAAACGCCCGAAATTTTGTTGGAATTAAGGGACAGGTTCTGCTCCTTGGCCATTTTGATGGAGACCTGCACGAAATCCGACAGGTGGCTGGCGCAGCAGAGGGGTCTGCCGCAGGCACCGAGACCGCCCATGAGCTTGGCCTCGTCGCGTATACCGATCTGGCGGAGCTCGATTCGGGTATGGAAGACCGAGGCCAGATCCTTGACCAGATCGCGGAAGTCAACGCGGCCTGCCGAGGTGAAGTAGAAGACCAGCTTTGTGTTATCGAAGGTGAACTGGGCGTCCACCAGCTTCATATCGAGGCCGTGGGCTGCGATCTTTTCGATGCAGATGCGGAAGGCATCGGCCTCCTTGACCGCGTTTTCCTCGTTGTGTCGCACGTCCTCGGGCGTGGCGAGGCGGATGACGGGGCGCAGGGGCTGCACCACGCTCTCGTTGAGCACGCGGGTGTTGGCAAGGCAGACCTGACCGAACTCCATTCCTCGCGCGGTCTCGACGATGACGCCGTCACCGACGCGGGCCACGATGCCGCCGGGCGCGAAATAATACATCTTGCCCACCTTCTTGAAGCGGATGCCGACCACCTCGGTACGGGGACGGTCGTCCTCTGCGACGGCAGGACGCTCGGCGAGGATGGCGTCAAGCTCCTCCTCGGTGAAGGTATAGGTCTTTTCGGGCTTCTTTTTCTCGAAGGAGATGCTGTCGTAAAGCCAATCGTCGTTGCCGAGATCGAGCTTCGGGGTCGGCTCCTTCTTCGGCGCGGGCGCGTTCTGGGGCGCGGCGGGCTTGTCTGCGCGCCTGTCGCGGTCGCGGCGGCCGCCGTTTTTGCCGTCTCCGCGCTCGTTGCGGGCGGGCTTTTGCTCGTTGCGGACGGGCTGGGGCTTGGGCGCGCTCTGGGGCGCGGCGGCCTCGGGCTTCGTCACCTGCTCGGTGCGGGGCTGATTTTCGGCGTTCTGATTTTTCGCGGGGCGGTGGTGCGGGCGGTGATGATGTCTGCCGCGGCCGCCCTTGTGGTTGCCGCCACCCTGATTGTTATTTTTGTTGTTATTATTTTCCATAATTACCTCTTGAAACGAGATTTAAAAGCGTTAATTTTGTGTTTGCGCTGCGCAGGATCGCCAGCCGCGCACTTTCGCAGGCCTCGGTCAGCGATATGAGGGCCGACACGGTGAAGCGGTCGGAAAGCTCAAGTGCGTCCTCGCGGCTATAGTAAAAGCAAAGGGGCGCGTCCTCGCTCCGCTTGAGCAGGCAGAGATCCCGCAGGGCGGTGATGATGAGGGTCAGACGGTCGCTGATCTCGGCGCGGCTCTTGGGGAAGGCCGACAGCACGTCGAAGGTGTCGCTCCCCGCCGAGCGGCGGCTCATGGCGACGACGAATTCCTCTGCGTGGCGGCGGGCGTCAAGCACGTCCTGACGGCGCTCCGCATTGGCGAGGCGAAGGGCCGTACCCAGCTTGCCGTCGGCGGCCATGACGGTCTCGTAAAACTCGTCGGGCGAGTTCTTTTTGAGCTGTGCCATCTGCGGCTCCTGCGCCAGACGGTCGGCGATCTGCTCGGCGCTCAGGGGCTCGGTGCGCAGAACGGGCGCGCGGCTTCGGACGGTCTCGAGCAGCTCCTCGGGTCGCTCGCAGAGAAGAAGAAAGAGCACGTAGGACGGCGGCTCTTCAAGGGTCAGCAGGAAGGCGTTTTGCGCCTGAACGGTCATTTTGTCGGCGTCCTCGATGATATAGACCTTGGTTTCGGTGTCGTTGGGCGCCTTGAGGGTGTCGAGGCGGATCTGACGGATCACGTCGACGCCTATGCTTGCCTTGTCCTCAAGCCCGATGACCGAAATATCGGGCGAGATGCCGCCGAGGATCTTCTCGCAGTTGAGACAGCGGCCGCAGGGCAGGGGCAGGGAATCCTTCGATTTATTTTCGCAGGCCAGGGCGGCGGCGATATTCAGCGCAAGGGTGTGCTTGCCGCTTCCGCGCGGGCCCGAGATGATGTAGGCGTGGGAGAGGGAGCCGGCAAGGATCTCGTCGCCCAGCTTGCGGGCGAGACGCCTGTTGCCAAGAAGTCCCGGCATTATTGTTTTCACGGCATCCACCTCCAAGCATAATACATCACCTTAAATTATAACACGAAAGCCGGCGGTTGTCAAGGGATATTTATTTGCCGCGGAGCGGCAAATAAAGCGCGCCTTCGGCGAAGTGAAATTTTGCCTGCGGCAAAGTGAAATGTGCGTGGCACGTGAAATACGCCTGCGGCGTGTGAAATATTTCCTTCGGAAATGTAAAGGAAGAAAATCGTTCCGATTTTCGATTTTATTGGAATTAGACAGACCGACAAATCGGAATTTGAAAGCAAAACATCATCGACCACCTGTAGGGGAGGGGTCTCCCCTCCCGCGGAGAATGCCTTGGTTTGCGGGAGGGGGAACCCCTCCCCTACGGATAAATTTGTTCGATCCACCGCCGCCAGCACTACAAACGGTATAATATAATCCCGTAGGGGCGTCACTTTGTGCGCCCGTTCGATGGTGATAGGTTTATTTTATGGGTGTCGTCCCTGCCCCCTCCGGGTTCGGGGGAGGGGGCAACCGCGTAGCGGTGGGGGTAGGGGCGGGATCCCGCCGCAGGCGTATTTCACGTGCCACGCACATTTCACTTTGCCGCAGGCAAAATTTCACTTCGCCAAAGGCGTGCATCATTTGCCGCTCCGGGAACACAGTGGGACGGTTCTCTGTGTTCCGGTGGGTAAAAAGCTGCCGATTTTGCGATTTTTTGCAGAATCATACACATTTCTTACCAAAGGTTGTAGAAAATGTGAAAAAAATGTGATGCTTTTTTCAAAAAAACTATTGACAAATGTCAATAGTAAGTGTATAATGTTAACAATGTGAGACGAAAGTCCACAAACAATTTTTACGGAGGAAATCAAAATGAAGAGAATTCTTGCACTTGCTCTTGTTATTGCAATGATCTGTGTAGTAGCTCTTACCATTACTTCTTGCGGCGCAAAGGTCGAGTGCGATGCTTGCGGTGAGGAGTACTATGAGAATCAGGGTAAGACTATTGAGATGTTCGGCGAGAAGGGTTATTTCTGCCCCGACTGCGCTGAGGATCTTGATGCTCTTGGTGACCTTTTCGGCTAATTTACCACAGATTATCTTATCAACAGGATAATACATAAACCCGATCGATTTTTATCGGTCGGGTTTTGTTTTTTAGCTTACATGAGCACAAAGGACGGTTTTCCGTGTCCCTGCCAAGCCCGACGGCTTGCGGTTTTGAGGACGCAGAGCCGTCCTTTGCCTTTGCTCGGGAAAAATTTTCTTTCTCCCACCGCCGTGAAAGCCTTGAAAACATTGGACTTTTCGCCCCTTGCCGAAAAAAAGTGGCAGACCGTGTCAGGTAAAGTCATTACATGTCATCCCCACTTTGTGATATAGTGTATGCAGAACACAGAACGTCGAACGCCTCCGCACATCGCCTCGCCGACAAATCGGGCCCGTCGCTCCTCGGATCGACATCGCCGAGGCGGCGGAAGCACGGGTAGCAAATGATGTTTCGCTACGCGAAATGATGAATGATGCGCGCCTGCGGCGCATGATGCGTTGCCTGCGGCAACATTTAGGAAGAAAACCTTCGGTTTTCGATTTTATTTAATTGGATAGACCGATAAATCGGAGTTTGAAGGCTTAAGC
>JAFTOB010000067.1 GCA_017451545.1 Clostridia bacterium
CCTGTGATGGGTAGTTTTGCTATTATGGTGAAATCTGTTTGAACCCTTCAAACTCAGATTTGTCGGTGAGCTTCCCATCGGGTGATCGCGTAAGGTACAAGGTCACGTCACCCGATTTTTCGCCGTCGGCCGTTGCCGACCCGATTTGTCGGTGGGATATATAACAAAAACAAAACCGCTTTCGCCGTTGGATGACGGGAAAGCGGTTCTTTTTTACTGTGAATTTTGGATTTAAAATAGATGCGGAGATTGGTTTACGTTGTTTCGGGTGCGTTCGGGTCGGTGTCCGAGAGGTAGTTCGTATTGACGTAGCCGAAGGCGTCCTCAAAGTAGATCTTGCCCCAGCCGTCCTCGTAGAGCTCCACGATCTCCACCTTATCGCCGGGGGAGAGGATGCCGATCTGGTCGTAGTCGGCCGAGGGACCCGAGCGGACGTTCAGCGAGCCCGTTGACCACATGGTCTTGATGACCGCGGGGGCCAGGTCGGTTTCGTAAAAGGGTGTGGAATTGAAGCTGTTATCTTCAAACTTGGTGTCGCCCTCAAAGGTGACGCTTGCCAGAGCCGAGCAACGGGCGAATGCGCTCTCGCCGATGTTTTTGACCTGTGCGGGGATCTTGATGCTCTCAAGTCCCGAGCATTTATAGAAGGCCATCATACCTATCTCGGTGATGCCCGTGCCGAGGTCAACGCTTACGAGCTCCGTGCAGGAGGAGAAGGTTGAGCCGAGGATCCCTTTGACGCCATTCGGGATCTTTATGCTTTCGATGGCCGTTTCCGAGAGGGAGGAGGAGCCGAGGTAGGTCAGGGTCTCGGGCAGCTCGATATTTTTGAGTGCGTAGCAGCCCGAAAACGCGGCGTCGCCAAGGTGCTCGAGACCCTTGCCGAGGTTTACGGTTTCGAGCTTTTCGCAGGTGGCGAAGGCGCCGTTGCCGATCTTTTTCATACTGTCGGGCAGGGTCAGGCTTATGAGCGACTGATTGTCCCACATGGCGTACGTATTGATCTCGGTGACGGGGACGTTCTTGATGGCGGCCGGTACGGTCAGCTCCTTTTCGTAGCCGAGGTATGCTGTGATCATATAGGTGCCGTCGGCCTTGAGCTTTGCCTCAAAATCGGCCACGGTGACGCGGCAGGTGGCACTCTGACCGTCCCTTGCCGTGGCCTTGATATTTGCGCTTCCGCTACCCACTGCCACGATGAAGCCGTTATCGGCCACAAGCACGGCTGCGGGGTTATCGGTCTCCCATCTGACGGGGCGGCTGGAGGTGATGACGTAGGTATCGTTTGAAAGCAGGGTTATATCCGAGACCGAAAGTGTGGGGGCTTCGGTGGAGGTATCCTCCACACCGTAGGTCACAAAGCCTGCGTCGACCTCGGTGCCGTCGGTCATAGTGACTATCAGGTGGCCGCGCCCGTCGATCTTTGTGGAGAGGATTCCGAGGCCGTCCTTGCCGTTTTCACCGTCTTTTCCGTCTTTTCCGTTCTCGCCCTTCTGTCCGTCGAGGCCGTTATATCCGTTCTTTCCGTCCTCTCCGTCCTTGCCGTCGGAGCCGCGGAGGGAGTCGAGCCATTCCTGCTCGCTGCCCTCAAAGCCGTTATCCACGGCGATCTCGTATGCGGACTTTCCGTTGCAGGCGACGAGGGTGAGGCAGAGCAATGCTGCCAGCAGGGAAATAAGTATTTTCTTCATTCTGATCTCCTTAACTTTGATGATACTATGATACCATATTTGGCGGCATTTGTAAAGCAAAAATTATTGACTTGGGAGAAATAATATGGTAAAATAATTCAGAGACCTTTTTGGGAGGAATTATGAAGCTTTATCCTTTGAAACTTAAATACGCCTGCTCTACCGCCATCTGGGGCGGCGAGCGGCTGAAGAGCGAGTGGGGAAAGGTCAGCGAGCTGTCGCCTCTGGCCGAGACCTGGGAGCTTTCCTGCCGTGACGACGGCATGATGTGCCTTATCGGGAACGGTGAGGCCGAGGGGCTTACACTTGCGGAATACATAAAAAGTGTGGGGACGTGTGCCGTTTCGGACAGCTATGACGGCGGCCGCTTTCCTCTTCTTATAAAATTTATAGATGCGGCGGCCGATCTGTCGGTTCAGGTGCATCCCGACGACACCTACGCCGCAGAGCACGAAAATGACAACGGCAAGACCGAGATGTGGTATATCGTTGATGCCGAGGAGGGTGCTCGGATCGTTTGGGGTCTTGCGGACGGTGTGGGACGCGACGAATTTGCCGCGGCGGTGGCCAAAAACGAGTACGAAAAGGTGCTTCGCTACGTGGACGTGCAACCCGGGGATGTGTTTTTCGTGCCGTCGGGTCTGGCACACGCTATCGGTAAGGGAATACTCATTGCCGAGATCCAGCAGAACTCCGATCTGACCTACAGGATCTACGATTACGGTCGGCTCGGCGCCGACGGGCGACCCCGTCAGCTTCACGTTGAGCAGGCGCTTTCGGTGGTGCGACCCTTCACCGAGGATGAGATCGACGCCATCCGCTTTGATCGCGGACGGGTCGGGGGTTATCTTGCCAACAGCCGATATTTTTCGGTTCGGCTTCTTGAGGCCTCGGCCGCGCCGAGCCTTAACGTGGGGCGCGAGAGCTTCCACTGCCTGCTTTCGGTTGGCGGCGAGTGCGTGCTTTCCTGCGGCGGCGAGGAATATACCGTCGGTCGCGGCGAGTGTGTCTTTTTGCCCGCCGGGCTTGGGGAGTATTCGATCCGCGGCGATGCGCGGCTTTTGCTTTCGACTTTATAATATTTTAAGGGAGGTCAATATATGTTCTGTCCAAATTGCGGAAAACAGATCGCTGACGGTTTTGCCTTCTGCCCTCATTGCGGGAAGGAGACGTCTGTTCAGCCGAAGGAGCAGAGTGGAGATCAACACGGCGCGCCTTCGGGCGGAAGCGGCGGATATTACGTAAATCCGCAGGGCTATCAGTCCTACGGTCAGCAGAATTATAACCCGTACGTTCAGCAGCCCCCGTATGCTCCGCAGTCGCCTTATACTCTGCCGAACACGAAGAAATATCCCGGCCGTGGCTTGGGTGTTGCGGGAATGGTCGTCGGTATTTGCGGTCTTTTCTACGCTCTGCTTGGCGGAACGGCTATGGCTTCGATTATTCTCGGCGTGCTGGCCGTGGTGTTTGGGGCCGTGAGCTTGACGAAGGGGCGCGCGGTCGGGCGCAAGAACGGCTTTGCCACCGCCGGACTTTCCTGCGGTATCGTAGCACTTGCCATTGATGTTTTCGTTATTTTGTATTCGATTGCGATGTACGGATATTACGCGTTTTGACAGGCTTGAAAAAGGGAGATCGATATGAAAGAAAAATATAATTACAGTCGGGAATACCGCGATTTTTCGTCGGCTTCGCTAATAAGTGCGCCTGCAGAGCTCTGCCGTCGGTTCGACAGACCGAAGGAGCCGAGCTTTCCCGAGGCGAAGTTCATCTGGCCTCACGGATACGTGAGATGCCACCTTTACCGTCTGTTTACACCTCGTGCAGGGGTAAAGAGGGTTTCCGCGGCTTTCCTTTGCGATAATCTTTTCGACGTATGGGTCAATGGCGTGCGCTTTGCCACCGACACCCGTCATCTTGAGCTGACCGACGTGACCTCGGCTGTCACCGATGGGCAGAACTGCCTTTGCATCCGCGCCTATCAGAGCTCGACCTACGAGACCTTCAGCGCGGCTATCACCGGCGGTATCCGAATTGAATATGCCGACGGAACGGTTGAGGAGCTTCTCACCGACGGCGAGTTTTTTCAGAAGAATCACGTTGGCTTTTGGGAGACGAAGGAGCCCGAGGGCTTTGAAGTATTGGCCGAAAAGCCGAGCCGTGTGGGATCTCTGACAGTCACCGACATACATCCTATCGCTCTGCGCCGTTCTTGCTATTTCGTGCGTGAGTTTGGGCTCGACGAGCTGCCCGTGTCGGCCAAGCTTTACAGCACCGCCCGTGGCTGTTACGAGCCCTATATGAACGGTCAGCGAGTGACCGACAGCTTCTTTATGCCATTTTATCAGGTATATCAGCTTGAATATCAGGAGTTTGACGTGCTCTCCTTGCTCCGCGTGGGCAAGAATGCCGTGGGTGCCGTTACGGGCAACGGATGGTACAATTGCAGCTCCTGGGGCTCTCTGAAGGCCAACGTGCCCGAGCTGCTTGCCTGCCTTGAGCTGGAATTTGCCGACGGGCGCAAGACTGTCATTAACACCGACGGTGACTGGGTCTGTGCGCCCTCGCCCCTTGTGGAGAACGATCTGCAGTACGGCGAGCGTTACGTGGCCGATATGGAGATCGAGGGCTGGTGCGAGCCGTATGGCGACCGATCGGATTTCGTTCCCGCCGCGTCGCGCGAGAATACCGAGCTTGCCCGTCTTTTGCGCCAATCCTATCCATTTGTCAAAAAAATGAAGGAATATAACCTGACCCCCGTACGCACGCTGCCCGACGGCTCGCCCTTCTTCGACGTGGGCGTGAATATTGCCGGTCGAGCGAGAGTGCGGCTTCGCGGTCTGCGCCCGGGGCAGAAGATCCGTCTGCGCTACTGCGAGCGAATTATGGAGGACGGTGTTACTCCCGACAACGGTGCGTACACCACCGTATTTTATCAGAACGACTGCGCGCCCGACGGTCGGTCTGCCGCATTTTTGCGCAACGTGGACGTTTATACCGCCCGCGGAGAGGGCGAGGAGGTCTACGAGTGCCGCTTCTCCTACACCGGTTTTCGCTATATGTGGATCGAGGGGCTTGACTCGCCCGATCAGCTTTGCGAGCTGACCGCCTTTGAGCTTCGCACCGAGGTGGACGAGGTCGGCAGCATCTCTACCGACTGTGAGGCTATTACCAAGATCTATCAGGCGGCGCGCCGCTCCTGGCTTGACAATATCTGCAACGGCCCTACCGATTGCCCCACCCGTGAGAAGAATTTCTGGAACGGCGACGCCGAGATATTCGTCAACGCGGCCTGCTGGCTGACCGACAATTCCTCCTTCCTCTCCCGTTGGACCGACAACTGTCACAAGTGCCATTCGGGCCCCTACGCATGGGAGGACGAGGAGTACGTGATCCCGCTGACGCTTTACAGATTTTACGGCGACGAGGGCATTCTTCGCGCCCGATTCCCCAAGATGCTGGAGCTTATAAAAAAGCGCTCCGAGGAGCAGGGCTATCTGATCCCCAAGGTGGAGGGCACGCATCAGTACTGCGATTGGCTCTCGCCCACGGGTGTCAGCCCGTCCAAGGATTTCTTCGGCGGCTGCTGGTTCTATCATATGCTTTACACGGTGTCGAAGATCGCGGCGATCCTCGGCGAGGACAGGACGGCCGCAGAGCTTGCCGCTCGCGCCGCCGCCACGCGCGAGGAGTTCAACCGTTTGCATCTTGTGGACGGTGGGCAGGATTACGACGCCCGTTGCCAGTGCGGAATCGTGCTTCCTATGGCCTTCGGCATAGCTCCCGAGGAGCACCGCGAGGCTTTGGCGGCGCGGCTCGTTAAGTATATTGAGGAGGCCGATTACCATCTGACCACCGGCTTTATCGGAACGAGA
>JAFTOB010000068.1 GCA_017451545.1 Clostridia bacterium
GATTTCGCTTGGGACGTCTTCTGCGACTGGTACATCGAGCTTGCAAAGACACGCCTAAACGACAAGGAGAGCGAGAAGAATCTCGTGGCTCAGAAGGTCATCTGCTACGTGCTGACCGGTATTCTCAAGCTCCTGCATCCCTGTATGCCCTTCATCACCGAGGAGATCTACCAAGCTCTGCCCCACGACTGCGAGAGCATTATGATCTCCGAGTTCCCGACCGAGAGCGAGGCTCTGCGCTTCCCCGAGGAGGCCGAAAAGATGGAGCGCATCATAGATGCCATCACCGCTATCCGCGCCCGCCGCTCGGATATGAACGTGGTTCCCTCCCGCAAGGCGAAGGTCTACATTGCCACAAAGTACACCGACAGCTTCAATGCCGACACCGCTATCTTCTTCCAGAAGTTGGCCTCGGCCTCCGAGGTTGAGATCGCCGAGAGCTTTGACGCATCGGTCATTTCGGCTGACGATGCCGTTCAGATCATTACCGACTCTGCAATGATCCTCCTGCCCCTCTCGGATATTATCGACACCGAGAAGGAGCGCGCCAGACTGGCGAATGAGCTCGCAAAGCTCACCGAAAGCGCCGAGCGCATCGAAAAGAAGCTGGCAAACGAGGGCTTTGTCGCCAAGGCTCCCGCCGCCGTCGTTGAAGGCGAGCGTGCAAAGCTTGCCAAGCTCAACGAGAACATCGAGGGCGTAAAGGCCGCTCTCGCAAAGCTTAAATAATACGAAACGAGGCTGATCCCGACGGGATCAGCCTCGTGTTTTTGTTTTGAACGAATTATAATTCGGCGGGAGACGGTTTCTGTATAACGGGAAGATAAATGGGAGTTTGCCGGCTTAAGCTGAGCCCCTCTTTGAAAGTTTTGATAAAACTTTTTCAAAAGTTTTTCGGGAGCCGGCGCCGAAACGCCGGTCGAGCTCCGCAGAGCTCGAAATCCCCCTTTTTGCGTCTCGGAAAAAAGAAGCGAAAAATTGGGTATGCAGCACCGACACGGTGCAAATACCTAATTTTTGGCTTGTTTTTTCAGCAAAAAAAGCAAATAGAATTGGCAAGGCAAAGCCGCTGTGGCCTTTAATATCTTACAGTGGCAATATTAGTTTAAACCGTTCGTTTGCGCGGCCTGAAAAACAAGCCAAATTTTAGGTATTTCATACCCAAAATTTCGCTTCTTTTTCACTGAAGCAAGGGCCGCGTGGAGTATTTCGCGCTCTGCGGAGCGCGACCAACGGGTTGCCGTTGGATCGCAAAAAACTTTTGAAAAAGTTTTATCAAAACTTTCAAAGAGGGGTTAGGCTTAGACCTTGAAACTCCAATTTATCGGCGCGATATTTGTCTGTATCACAGCTCGAGGGCTACGGCGACGATGCGCTTTGCGGCTTCGGCGAGAGAGGCGAGGTATGCGCGCTCGTTGCCCGAATGGATATCCTTGCCGCGGACGCCCAGTGAATCGATGCAGGGGATGCCAGACTCGGTGACGTATGCAGCATCCGAACCGCCGTTGCGGCGAACGCCCTCAAGGGTGGGCAGTCCGTGCTTTTCAAAGGCGACGTTCATTTTTCGGAGCAGCTCTGCGTTGTGGTCGGTCAGCTCCATTGCGATACGGCCGCCCTCGTTCACGACCTCGCAGGTGCAGCCCGGCACGTGTACGGTCTCTGCCACCTTTTGCGCGTAGCTGTCCATCCACTCCCTCTGCTCGGCGGTGGCGTAGCGGACGTTCACCTTGAAAACGCACTTGCCGGGCACGGTGTTGACCACAGTTCCGCCCGAAACTATGGCGCAGTTGCAGGTCAGGCCGTCATCGTCCTTAATTTTGTCGAGCATTATCATTTTGTGGGCGGCGTCGATAATGGCATTTGCACCGTCGGTGGCGCATTTAGACGAGTGCGCCTCCTGCCCCGTGACAGTGAAGGTGTAGCTCACGATGCCCTTGCGCGCGATGCAAGCCTTGCCCTGCGAGTGACCCTCAAGATTGAGAAACGCCGCGGCATTCTTTGACTTTTCGCACATAAAACGGATAGTCTCGCCGTCGCTCAGCGTGCTGTTGACCTCCTCGTCGCTCTGCAAAATGAGCTTGACGGGGCGCAGATCGAAGCCCTCGCTGTCCATCGCATCCATAGCCAACAGCGCGGCGACTATTCCGCCCTTGCAGTCGCAAACACCGGGACCGTATATCATTTCCCCGTCTATGCGGACGGGTGGCGTGCCGAAGGAGCCCACGGGGTGGACTGTGTCCATATGCCCCGAAAGGCAGATTGGTGAAGAGTCGGCACTCGGATTTATTACGATGCAGGCCGCATTGCCCGACACGGGTTGCGGGAAATGCTCTGTTTCCCAGCCCTTTTTCTCGGCGAGGGCCGTTATATACTCACAGACGGCATCCACTCCCGCCTTGAAGCTCGTGGGGCTTTCTATGTTACAGATATCCTCCCACACGCGGAGGTATTCTTTTTCGAGATCATCTATTCTGTCAAATATTTTCGTCGCGTTCACCGTTCGGTCTCCTTGAACTGTTTTTTTCGATTATAGCACAAATCCAGAAAAAAGTCAATCCGCCTTGACTTTTTGCCCGTATGCGTGTATAATGATTTTACAAAAATTTTCTCGGCAGAAAAAGGAGACAATTATGAAGCTTTCAAAAAAATTCATATCGGCCACGAGGGAGACGAGCAGCTACGCGCGCCCCATCCCCGCGCCCTATTTCCGCAAGAATATTGAGATAACCGAGTCGCCCGCCAAGGCTGAGCTGTCTGTCTGCGGTCTCGGCTTTTACCGCTTCTGGCTTGACGGCGTTGAGCTGACGCGCGGTCATCTTTCACCCTATATTTCAGCATCCGACGACATACTTGACTATGACGTTTACGAACTGACGGACAGGCTGACCGTCGGCCGCCACACCCTTGCCTTCTGCCTCGGAAACGGAATGCAGGACTGCTTTGGCGGCTACGTTTGGGACTTTGATCAGTGCGCCTGGCGTTCCTCACCCAAGCTGGCGATCTGCCTTGAGCTGACAGACGAGAAGGGCGAGGTTGCCTCTATCGAGGCCGACGAAAGCTTCCTTTGCGCCGAGTCGCCCACGGTGTTTAACGATCTGCGCTGCGGTGAATGCTACGATGCGAATCTTGAGATCGTGGGCTGGAATCTGATAGGCTTTGACGACAGCGCGTGGGCTCACGCCATAGCCGTTGAAGCCCCCCGAGGACGCGCCAAGGTCTGCGAGGCCGCGCCCATCGTCGAGACGGGTCGCTTGTCCCCTGTTTCTGTAAAGCCCGACACCCGTCTCGTTTCAAGATATTTTGACGATCTTTCGGAGATCGGCTATCTTTACGATTTCGGGGTCAACCTTGCGGGTATCCCCGAGCTTCATATCAAGGGAAAGAAGGGGCAGAAGGTCGAGATGATCTTCGGTGAGTACGTAAATGCCGAGGGCGAGTTTGAGATCGACAATATTTCCTTCCGCCACAGCGTTTCTCGTGGACTTCCCCCCTATATGCAAAAGGACGTGTACGTCTGCCGCGGCGAGGGCGAGGAGGTCTGGTCGCCGTCCTTTACATATCACGGCTTCCGCTATGCGCTGGTGTGGGGCATCGAGCCCGAGCAGGCAGAGCCCGAGCTTCTGACCTACCGCGTGATGAACACCGAGCTTGTCGAGATCGGCAATTTCTCCTGCTCGGACGCCACGCTCAACGCCCTGCAGACCATGGTTCGCCGCGCTACTTTGGCGAATTTCTACCACTTCCCCACCGACTGTCCCCACCGTGAGAAAAACGGCTGGACGGCAGACGCCGCGCTGTCGGTCGAGCACACCCTGCTCAATCTGACCCCCGAGCGCAATTACAAGGAATGGATGCACCATATTTTAGCGGCGATGGACGATCGCGGTGCTCTGCCCGGCATCGTGCCCACGGGCGGTTGGGGCTTCCATTGGGGCAACGGCCCCGCGTGGGATCAGGTGATAATTACCCTTCCCTATCTGCTTTATCGCTACCGCGGCGACCTTGAGTGCGCGAAAAACGCCCTGCCCGGTCTGCTCCGCTACGTGAACTATCTTACCACCCGCCGCGACGAGCGCGGACTTATTGCCATCGGTCTCGGCGACTGGTGCGCACCCTATACCTTCGAGCATCCGAGCTATAAATACCGCGCTCCGCTGGTTTTCACCGATTCTGTTATTTCAATGGACATCTGCGAAAAAACGGCCTTCCTTTTTGAAAAGACGGGTCAGCGCGCGCAGGCCGACTTCTGCTACGCGGTGGCAGGTGAGCTCAAAGCGGCGATCCGAGAGCATCTTGTTGACCTTGAAACTATGACCGCCGTGGGCGTCGGCACTGCCACGCCCGGTGCGCAGACCTCTCAGGCTATGGCAATTTTCTACAATATATTCACCGATGAGGAAAAGCCTGCGGCATTCCGCGTACTGCTCCGCAAGATACGCGAGGGGAACGATCACCTTGACACCGGCGTGCTGGGCGCGCGCGTGATCTTCCACGTGCTTTCGGAGTTCGGGCAGGCCGATTACGCTTATAAGATCATGACAGACACCGAAGCTCCCTCCTACGGTCACTGGGTGGCTCGCGGCGAGACCGCGCTGCCCGAGAACTTTTTGCGCTACGATCAGCACGTCGATTCCCTCAACCACCACTTCTTCGGAGACGTCAGCGCGTGGTTTATAAAGTCTGTTTGCGGCATCAATCTCAACCCCGACTGCGAGGACTTGAATTTCGTGCGCATCGCGCCCCACTTCCTCTCGGCCCTCGATCACGCGAAGGCTTATCATATAGCTCCCGCAGGCAAGATCGCCGTTGAGTGGGTGAGATGCGGCGAGAAGATCGAGCTGACTCTTGAAATTCCCGAAGCCATGCGTTTTGAGCTTATACCCGATTTCGGTTGGCGAATTTCGGCTCAAGACGGCGCAAAATACACTTTTGAAAGAGCTTAAAATGACCGAATTTGACATAAACCGCTTCCGTCGGCCAGACAGCTCGCGGCGCGGTCTGCCCTTCTGGGCTTGGAACACCGACGTGACCGCCGATAAGGTGGCGCATCAGGTGAAGATCTTCAAAAAAATGGGCTTTGGCGGCTTCATCATCCACGCCCGAAAGGGTCTGCGCACCGAATATATGGGTGAGCATTTTATGGATATGGTGCGCCTCGCCATCAAGTGCGCTGCCGAGAGCGGTCTGCGCGTCTGGCTTTACGATGAGGACGGCTGGCCCTCGGGCTATGCGGGCGGCTCTGTTACGGTGGAGAAAAAGTACCGTCAAAAGACCCTGCTTTTCACAAAAAAAGAGCTTGCCGCCCTGCCCCGTGAAGAGGCTATCGAGCGCGGCGAGCCCTATCTGCTGGCGCGATATGATGCAGAGCTTTGTGACGGATATCTGAAAAGCTATGGTATGCGAAGCGACGGGGCGGTCTTTGCCTACGTAATGACCGCTCCCGACAATCCGCGCTTCAATTATCAAGCATATATTGACACTATGAACCGCGCGGCGGTGGAGCGTTTTATCGAGCTGAGCCACGAAAAGTATCTTGCCGAGCTCTGCGGCTTTGAGGGCGTGGAGGCCATTTTTACCGACGAGCCCCAGATCGCCCGCGTTGAGCCCTTGACTCTTTCGGAGATTGGGGACGGTTTTGAGGTATCCATCCCTTGGAGCGACGATCTGCCGCAGACCTATTTTGAGGCCTACGGGGAGGATATTTTGCCCCTGCTTCCGAAGGTGATATTTGAGCCTGCGGACGGCAAAAACGCAACACGGTACCGCTTTAACGCCCATATTGCCCACCGTTTCCGCGAGGCGTTTTCGAAGCCCATCGGAAAATGGTGCCGCGAGCACGGCATAAAATTTACGGGGCATTATCTCTACGAGCAGTCCCTTGAGGTGCAGTCGCTTTCCCTGCGCGACGTGATGCGTAACTACGCCGAAATGGATATACCCGGCATCGACGTTTTGCTCGGTGGCTACGAATTTACCACCGCTCTGCAGTGCCGCTCGGCGGCGCATCAGTACGGGCGGACGCAAATGATGTCCGAGCTCTACGGCGTGACCAACTACACCGCCGATTTCCGCGATTATATTTCTCAGGGCAACTGGCAGGTCGCCCTCGGCGTGACCGAGCGTGTGCCCCATCTGACTTGGATGTCCATGAAGGGCGAGGGCAAGCGCGACTACCCTGCCAATTTCGGCTATCAGGCGCCGTGGCACCGAGAATTTTCGGCGGTCGAGGATCATTTTGCCCGCTTGAACGAATTTTTGCATGCGGGGCGGCCGACGGTACGCCTCGGCGTGATCCATCCTATGGAGAGTCATTGGCTGATCTATGGCCCCGAGGACAAAAACGGCTCTCTTCGCCGCGCGCGGGACGAGGAGTTCCACAAGACCTGCGAGTGGTTGCTTTTCGGCGGTCTTGACTTTGATTACATAAACGAGGATCTGCTGCCCGAGCAGTTTGACGGCGAGGGCAAGGTAGGCGAAATGCGCTACGATGCCGTGCTTGTGCCGAACTGTCTGACCCTGCGATCGAGCACTCTCGAAATACTGCAAAAAATGCAAAAAATCGGCATACGTGTGGTGTTTTCGGGGAATATTCCGAGCCTTGCGAACGGCCTTGCCTACGCGTCGGTTGCGAATTTTGCCGCGGGCTGTGAATGTGTCGCACACACGGAGGCGGCCATTCTCGGCGCGTTTTCAGAGCTTCGCGGCCTTCGTCTTACAAATGGCGGTAAGCCCGACGGCAGATATCTCGCCTGTGAGCGCGAGATCGGCGGCGACCGTTGGGTGTTCTTCACGCCCGCGCGCGGTCTTGACAAGTCGAGCACCGCGCGGCGCGAGTATGAGATCACCGTTGACGGTGAATATATCCCTACTGTTTTTGACACCTTCACGGGTGCGACCCGTCTGCCCGAATTTGAGCAAAAGGACGGCAAAACCCACATACGTGTGGCGTTATTTGAGTATGACAGCCTGCTTTTGCGGCTCAGAAAGGGTCGCGGCGCGGGCAAAGCTATACCCGAAAGTCGGGCAGAAAAATGCATAACGCCCACGCTGATATCTGTCGAGCGGTGCGAGAAAAACGTACTGCTGCTCGATATGGCAAAGTATTCGATCGACGGCGAGAATTTCGTCGGTGAGGAAGAAATAATGCGGATCGATGCCGCCGCGCGGCGCGCACTCGGTCTGCCATCCATTGCGGGAAAGGTGTCGCCCCAGCCCTACACGGTTGCGGACGACGTAAAAAAGACGGTCTGCCTGCTCTTTGCCTTTGAATGTGAGTGCGAGCTCGAGGCCGAGCTTGCCTTTGAAGGTGCAAGCTCGGTCAGGCTCAACGGCGAGCGCGTTTCGCTCCGCTCTGTCGGGCATTACGTTGACCGCGACATCAAGCGCGTTTCCCTACCCCGCCTCGCGCGTGGCGAAAATCTGCTTGAGGTCGAGCTTTGCATCTCAAAGACGGTTGGCGTTGAGCCCATGTACCTGCTCGGCGACTTTAACGTGCGTCTTGACGGCGGTCGGAAGATCCTTTCATCGCCCGCGCCCGTCAAGTCTCTCGGAAGCATAAAGGATTCGGGAATGCCCTTTTACGGCGGCAATCTTGATTATCTTTTCGAGTTCGAGTGCAAGGGCGGCGACCTTGAGCTGACACTTCCCTCTTACAGCGGCGAGCTTGTAGCCGTTTATCTCGACGGGGAGCGAAAGGATCGGATCATTCTGCCACCCTATGCCCTGACACTTAAAAACGTGTCGGCAGGTCGGCATGAGCTGAAGCTCCGCCTTTTCGGCAACCGCCACAACACCTTCGGCTCGCTCCACTGGGCAAAATACGACCCCTACTGCGGCCCCATGCATTGGCGCAAATCGGGCGAGGATTTCACCTACGATTACCGACTGTGCAATATGGGGATCACGGATATGCCGAGGCTGAAAAATTAAAACAAAAAGAGGGCAAATTTTGCCCTCTTTTCTGATATTTGTTTATACAAGGCGGTCAAGGCTGACCCCAAATATCTCCGCAAAGCCCTTGAGCTCAATATCGGTAACGAATCTTTTTCCGCACTCTATTCTTTGAATGGCGTTTTTATCCACGTCTATGCCGATGAGCTGCATTTTATCGGCAAGACCTCTCTGCGAGAGCTTTGTTGGGTATGCCAATCTGAGCTTGCGAATATTTTCTCCGCACAAATTATTTTTTCCCTCGTTTTTGTTTTTAAACATTTTGTACTCCATTTTGACATTTAGTGATTGACAAAATCATTATATTATGTTAGAATACATAATATGACATTCACTAAATGTCAATATTAATAAAGGTAAGAGGAAAAATGAAAAACAGACCAGGAGCTATAAAGGAGGTTGACGGTATCGGAAGAATCGTCATACCCAAAGAATTGAGAGAGCGGTTCGGGTTAACCAAAAGCGGAGTGGGAATTATAAAAGAGGTCGACAGCCTTGGAAGAATCGTCTTACCAAAAGAATTAAGGGAGCGGTTCGGAATAATCAACAACGTCGAAATCGTAGCTACCGAATTTGGATTGCTGTTAAGAAGTCCGGAATATAAGCTTGTAAAAATAGAAAATAATGATAACAAATAAGGCAGAGAAGCTTGCTTCCCTGCCTTCTGTATTTTTACGCCGTTTCTACGCGGTCGGCGATCATTTTGATGACCTCGTCGCCGTCCACGCCGAGGACGGCCGAAAACTCGTCGAGGATCATTTTCTCGGCGCGCTTGAAGTTATTTTCATCGGTGGCGTAGAGCCGAAGCCCCGCGGCGGTCAGCTCCTGCTTTTTGAGATAAACCGTCCGCATAAGCCGCAAAAGCTCGGCGCGGTCACCATTCTCGATTATATTTCGGAATTTTTCATTGCGCGTCTTGGTGTCGGTCGGCCAGTCGAGAGCCGCAAGTGGCATACCTGCAATCAGGCCGTCGATCTCCTCTTTCGTTGCCAGCGGCTTCATACGCGCGGTCAGCAGCTCGCTGTCTATCGGCACGAAAACGGTGGTCGACGCGCTGTCGATGGCGCTCATAACGTAATATTTGCGCGTGCTACCGCTGAAATCCTCATTTCTTATATCGTCAATACGATAAACTCCGCCCGAGCCGTACACGACCAAAGACCCTATCTCAAACATAAGAACCTCCGAAAAATACAGTTTTATACTAATATTATACCATATTCCGGAGAAAAAATCTAATGGGCAATTTTCACAAAAAAAGCGAAAAGAGCCAATAAAATAGTCCGTAGAGGGTGCCTGCGGCGGTGCCGTAGAGCAGGACGGGCCCTGCCACGGTGAAGATCTTTGCGCCCACGCCGAGGATATAGCCCTCGGCCTTTGCGTCGATGGCTGGGGAGACCACCGAGTTTGCAAAGCCCGTTATGGGGACGAGGGTTCCCGCGCCCGCGAAGCGGGCTATCTTATCGAAAACGCCGAGCCCCGTGAGTATGGCCGCCGCGACGATAAGAGTCACCGAGCAGAGTGTGCCCGCGTCGGCCTTCGGGTAGCCGAGCTTCGTGTAAAGCCATATGAGCCCCTCGGCCAGTGTGCAGATAGATCCCCCGACCAGAAAGGCGTGGAGGCAGTTTTTGACGATGGGCGAGCGCGGCGCGTGAGCCTTGACGAATTTTTTGTATTTTTCCTTTGTGAAATTCACACCTATCACCTCTTTAAGGCTATTTTGCCCCGAAAAGGCGGGTTTTATTATTTCGGAGGGCCGATAAATCGGAGTTTGAAGTTATGATCGCCTGCGGCGAGTTTAGAGTTATGATTGGCTTCGCCAAGTTATGATGCGACCGCGGCACAGTTTGAAGAAGCAGAGCGATCATATCATAACGTTTGCAAAGCAAACTCATAACGGTGAGCGCAAGCGAACCTCATCACTCATCACTCATAACTAAAAATCTCATTCAAATTCCGATTTATCGGTCTGTTGCTCAATCAAAAAGATCGCCCCGATCGGTGACCGATCGGGGCGGTTTGAATTATGCTTACATAAGGTTTTCCTTGATGTACTTTGCGCTTCTTGCGGCGGACTTGAAGGGATCGTTGTTCTCCCAACGGCCGTCCTGCTCGACGATGTAGTGCTTTACGCCGATCTTCTCAGCCGACTCGATGATGCCCTTCCAGTTAAGGTTGCCGTCACCGATGGAGGTGTACATAAGGTGATCCTTGTCCTTGTTGTCCTTGACCCACTCGGCATCCTTGAGGTGGAGAATATCGATTCTGCCTGCAAGCTTTTCGATCCACTCGCGAACGTCAGCGCCTCCGCACTGTACCCAGCAGGTATCAAGGCAGAAGGAGGTGGTTACGGGATCAAGCTCTGCGACGAGGATGTCCATAAGTCTGGTGTTGCCCTCGATCTTGCCGAACTCGTGGTGATGGTTGTGATATGTAAATCTGAAGCCCTCCTTGTGGATGATCTCGGCAAACTTGTTGACTCTCTCGCAGAAGCGACGGCAACCGTCTGCGCTCTCGCGTGCTTCCTTGCCCATTCCGCCGGTTCCGATATTGGTGGTACCGAGGATTCTGTGGAACTCCATTGCTGCCTCGGGATCCTCCATCATCTTCTCAACGTTCTCGTGAGTTCCGATGATCTTGATGCCGTTATCCTTTGCGATCTGTGCATACTCCTCAACGGGAATGGCACAGCCTGCGGTCTGGAGCTCATCGTAGCCCAGAGCCTTCATCTTTTTGAATGCGAGGTCGGTGAACTCCGCATCCTTCATATAATCTCTGATTGTGTAAGCCTGAAATCCGAACGTTTTGATCATTTTTAGTATCCTCCGATCTGTTTTATGTGGAAATTCCTGCTGATTTAATTATAAACTATTATTCTCAAAAGTCAATAGATTTTCCGAAAATCACTTGGCTTTTCTTAGCAGAAGTTGACGTTTCACCGTCATGATTCCGCTGACGACCACAAGCACAGCCACCATACCGAGGGCGATGGCCAATGCCTCGAGGGCGGTCGTTGAGCCCCAGCCCGACACCAGGTCGGGTCTACCGTGAAGCATACTGCTGAGGGTATAATAAAGGGCGCGTCCCGGTACGAGCGGAATGACCGCAGGCACAAGAAAGACCGTTGCGGTGGCGTGCATGGTTCTCGCCATTATCTGTGAGTAAAGCGCACCCGCCGCCGCGGCAATAAAGCAAGCGGCGAAATCGTTACAGCCGAGATAGGCGGCCAGAAGATACGCGCCCCAGCCGATGAGTCCGCCGATGGCGGCGGCAGTCAGGCGTGTGGGTCGCTTCATACCCAGCTTCAGGGCGAAGCCCAATGCGCTGATAAGTGCCATGGCAAGCTGGACGAGCTTATGCGGGTCTCCCTTGCTTGAAAGGTTAATAAGCTCGGTAGCACCGCAAACGTATGTAGCCACGGCAAAGCCTGCGGCTATGGCGCAGGCGGCGATGACCGACTCGCAAAGGCGGAGCAGGCCTGTTATGGTGTCGCCCATAAGCAGGTCCTCAATGGCACCCGTCATAGCCATTCCAGGGATCAGGAGCATTATGACGCCGATCATTATGAAGTCAAGATTTTCGCCGAGGCCTATGCGGACGGTGCCGACGCTGAAAGCGCCGCCGAGGATGGAGGCCAAAAGATTAAAGACTATTTTGTTGTTTTTGACGTGGGATACGGCCCTCTCGAATGCAAAGACCACGATACCAGCAAGGCCTGCGGCTATGGCATCGCGCCACGTCCCGCCAAAGAAAACGGTGAAGCTTGAAGCCACGATTATGGCGGCGAGGGCGGCAAAATACCAGCGAAGAGGCTTCATCGTGCTTATTTTTTTGAGCTCCGCGTCGATCTCATCCATAGTGGGACGGGTCTCGCATATTCTGCGCGAGAGGCGGTTCAGCGCCTCTATCCTCATCAGGTCATTGGTGCGCGAGGTAATTCGACGGGTCTGGGTTATGCAATCGCCCTCGGGGGTCTCGATGGTAGTGATGATGGACGAGGTGATCGACAGCACGTCGACTCTGACCGCGCCGTACGCGCGGCACATACGGACAATGGAATCCTCTACGCGGTTGACGTCGGTGCCGCTGATGAGCATCTGCTCACCCACCGACATTGCGCATTTGAGTATCCGACCGTAATTTTTTTCGTTTGGCTGTATTTCCATCGGCTTATTCCTCTCTCAAGGGATTTTTCATTGTAAAAATGCTCATCTCGCCCTGCACCATTCGTCGGCAAAAGTCGGCCTCCGAGCTCACGGGGGTCTCCGAGCTCATACCCGCAAGGTTCAAGGCACGTGCGCCCGAATGGTTATCCGAGCCCGCGAGCTTCAAAAGTCCGTAAGCATCGGCATATGCGTCGGCCATTTTGTTTTCGAGGTCGGTGCGGCAGGCGTTGACAGTCTCAACGCCGTGAACAGCGCGCGGGAAAAGGCGTATATGGTCAATATATGCCGCCTCGCGGTAGGGGTGCGCCTGAAAGACCAGCGCGCCGCTTTCCATCAAAAGCTTCAGCTCCTCGCTCTTTTTCATCTCCATGATCTCGGGATGGGCGAGAAACCACTCCCGTCCGAGGCCGTAAACGAGAAAATCCGTGCCCTTGTAGGACAGCTCGACGCCGAGAAAGACCTTGATGCCGATCTCATCTGAGAGTCTTTTGCCTTCCTCATAATCCGAGAAATAAAAATTTATCCTTTCCTCATACGGCAAGGATCTATCTATATTTATATTTCCGTCAAGAAAGTGGTTGGTGATGAATACACCGTCATACCCGAGCGCACGGTAAAAGCGCAGCGTGTCCTCCACCGAGGCTCTCGCGCACTTGCTGACGGGCGACGTATGAAGGTGAGTTTCGTATTTATACATAATGATCTCCGAGCTTTGATTCTGTGGCAATTATATCACACTTTTTTCGGCTTTGCAAGTGCTTGACAAAAATTAGTATATATGATAAAATTAATTAAATATTATTATCTTTCAGGACGGACATATGGCAGATAAATTTTACGGAATACTTTACGGAGAAAAATTCACCGACAAGGAGCAGACGGCATACGCCGTTTCACACTCCCTGCTCAGCGGTGGCTCGCTTATGGGCGCGTCGGTCTCGCCCGACACCTTGGTGTCATTTATAAAGGGACGGGGCTTTGACGGGCTGATCGTCTCACCCGAATACGGCAAGACCGTGATGCCGCTGGTCTCCAAGACCTCTCCCGCCGCACGCGACGTGGGAGCGGTGGACGTTATCGTCAAGGGGGCTGACGGCAAGCTTTACGGCGACAATACGGCCATCCCCGCTTTCGCCTATCTTCTCGGTCGGGTGATGCGCGGCGAGCTTCCGCGCAAGTGCATAATCCTCGGTAACGGACCCGATGCAAACGCGGTGAAGTACGTGCTTTCCTCCATTGAGGGAGCTCGGATCGATGTAGTTACCGTCACCGAGAAGGGCAAGAACAATTTTTCGAATATCATCAACCACGCCGACGCCGACCTTTTGGTCAACACTCTCGGCTCGATGGCGGCACTTCCCTTCTCTTTTGACTACCTGCCCCTGCTTGACGCAGTCATTGACCTGAGCTTTTCCCCTCTCACCACGCCTCTTATGCAGGCGGCGAAGGAGAGAGGAATTACCGCCGCAAACGGCATCCCCATGGTTGCGGCGCGTGTGAAGGCGGCAAACGAGCTTTTCTTCGGCGTTGAGGCCGACGACGATATTCTCGCTCCCGTTGAGGCGGCGGTGTTTTCCTCGCTGATGACGGTGACTCTCATTTCCACCGACGAATCGCTGGCGCGCACCGTGTCTCCCCTGCTGGGTGAGGCGGTGGGCAAAAAGAGCTTTGACCTTGCCGACATTTTCGAAAAGCTCTACTGCAAGTCTCTGGCCGAGATCAAGGCTCTGTCAAGCCCCGGCTCGGGTGAGCTCGACCGTATGCTCCGCGTGGCTGTGGAGTGGATGAAGAAGCGAAGCGGCTGTATTATCTGCATTCCCTCCGAGGTTGCGGAAAAGCCCGCATACCGCGAGAGCATCTCGGCGGGCGGCCCCATTATCGGCATAGTTCGTCCCGACGAGGACGTCGAGCTGCTCGAGGGCTTTTGCGATATTCTCGTTCAGATCCCCGACGCGGAGCACGCAGACGTGGCCGTTGAGGCCATTCGCGCCGAGCTTCAGATATGAAAGGAGCAAATATGCTTAACGAAATTCTCAGATCCTACCCGGCCGTTTACGCAGTCGGCCGCGATTATCAGATAATTACCGTCACTTCCCGCGAGACCCTTTGCTGGGTCGAGGTCGCGGGCGAGGAGTTCTTTGACGAATCCAACGGCATCATCCGCTCTGGCAAGCCCGTTCACAAGGTGGAGTTGCCTATGGAGCTGCTCGACGAGGCCTGCGAGTACACGGTCTGCCTGCGCCCTGTCATCGAGCGCAAGCCCTATTATACCGAGACCGAGGATGTGATTCGCCTTACCTTCCCCTTCCGCCCCGTGCGCGGAGGCGATATCAAGATCTATCACATTGCCGACGCCCACAACAAGGTGGAGACACCCGTGGCCGCGGGTCGGTATTTCGGTGACGAGCTTGACCTTTTAGTGCTTAACGGCGACATTCCCAACCACAGCGGCGACATTAAGAATTTTGACGCCATCCACGAGATCGCAGGCCGCATCACACGCGGTGAGCTGCCCGTTATCTTCTCGCGCGGCAACCACGATATGCGCGGTATCTACGCCGAAAATATTGCCGAGTACACCCCCACCGATCGCGGAAACTCTTATTTCACCTTCCGCCTCGGCGATATGTGGGGTCTGGTGCTCGACTGCGGCGAGGACAAGCCCGACTCAAGCGTTGAATACGGCAACACCATTTGCTGTCACGCCTTCCGCAAGCGCGAGACCCGCTTCATTGAGGAGGTTATAAAGAACGCCGAGGGCGAATATCTGGCTGAGGGCGTGAAAAAGCGGGTGGTCATTTGTCACGATCCCTTTACTTACACACCCCCCGCACCCTTTGACATTGAGATCGAGCTTTTCACCTATTGGGCACGCCTGCTCGGCGAGCATATCAAGCCGAACTTTATGCTTTGCGGCCACAAGCACGTAACCGAGGTCTGCTACCCCGGATGTGAACGCGATAACAAGGGTCAGCCCTGCCCCGTTATTATAGGTGCCAATCCTCACAAATACGAGGAGCCCGATATTTACGAGGGCTGTGCACTCATTTACGGCAACGAATCCGTAACTGTCCGCTTCACCGATCAGGACGGCCATATAACAGGCGAAGAAAAATTTGATATATAAAAGGAGACCGTTATGAAGAAAAGAATTTTACTTATCGCTCTTGCGATCCTGCTCATCGCGGCCATTCCCGTGGCGGCCTTTGCCGTCAGCGCGGCGGGCAACAAGGTTCAGAACGTATCCACCGGCGACGTCTACGACAGCCTTGACAGCGCTGTCTCAAGCGCGCGCGAGGGCGACACCCTCAAGCTGCTCGACAACGTCTCGGTATCGTCGCCCGTCAAGATCACTAAGGGCTTGACCATCGACGGCAACGGTAAGACGGTCAGCAACACCGGCGGCGGCGAGGCCTTCAATATCGCGGCCGCGGTCACGGTAAAGAACATATCTGTCAGCTCGACCACGGGCGGCGGCTTCACCGTCGACACGAACGGCGAACTGACCCTGAACGG
Organism: Clostridia bacterium; assembly: GCA_017451545.1. Lineage (GTDB taxonomy): Bacteria > Bacillota > Clostridia > Oscillospirales > CAG-272 > RGIG3994. The sequence continues at coordinate 15,633 of JAFTOB010000068.1, forward strand.
CTCCACGGTGGACGTCAAGGGCTCAAGCGGAAAGGCAAACGCCTTGTATATGGCGGGAAGCGCCCCGAGGGCCGACGTTTACACCTCCACCCTCAAGGGCAGCACTCAGGCCGTCGGAAGTGAGGCGAGCGGTGCGACGGTCAACATCCACAGCGGCCACTTTGAGGCCAAGGATAACGTGACGGGCGTGCGCCTTTTCCAGATGTACGGTGCGAACAGCACCTGGAACTTCTACGGCGGCACCTTCGTTGCACAGCGCGGCTACGTTTTCAACTGCTCCGTTGACGGAAGCACGGTAAACGTTTACGGCGGCAGCTTCTACGATACGGGTGCAAACGAGAGCTTTTGGATCTTTAAGTATACCGCCTCGGCTAACTTCTACGGCGGTTATTTCTACTCTCCCAATCTGAACTATACCGTAACTAACGAACACAGTCCCAAGATCAACTTCTACGGCGGAACCTTTGTAAACAAGACCGGACTGCCCATGTCCGCAAACACTACCGCCCAAAAGACTATCTACGGCGGCTCCTATCTCAACAGCACCTACGGCGTTCAGATGGATCCGCTGACCCCCGTTCCCGTGAGAATTGACGGCGCGTCGGTTCGTCTGGCGGCCACATCCTCGGGTATCCGCTTTACCTCCTACGTTCCCGCGCGTACGATTGCCGCCATCAAGGCGATGGCCGACACGGGCTCGGAGATCTCCTACGGCACGGTCATTCTGCCCACCGACAAGCTGGATGCAGAGATCATTACCTTCGATTATCTCAAATCAAAGGGCTACGTCGAGGGCGTTGACTACGTTGACGTTCCCGCAGAAAAGGGTCTGAGCGCAGACGGTGAGGGCAACGTTACCTTCAACGCCGCCATGATCAATATCAAGGCCAAAAACTACGGCCGTGAGTTCTCGGCCGCGGCTTATATCAAGTACACCGTAAACGGCGTCACCTGCTACGCCTTCAGCGTTTACGATGACGGCGACAGCCGAAGCATCAAGGACGTGGCTCACCGCGCGCTGGCGGTCAACGATACCTCGGGCAAGTACACCGAGAGTCAGGTTGCCGTGCTTGAGCATTACGCAAGCGAAAAGAACACCGATAATACGTATACCACCGTTAACGTGTTGACTCTGAACATTCTGACCCACGAGGCCGACCACGGCGGCAACACAACCCGCTACAAGCTTTACGGCAATCAGACCGTGGCCGACTACGATTTTGCTCCCCGCCTTGAGTACGCCAAGGCAATGGTGGCATACGCCAACCCCGACGTCATCCTCTTCCAGGAGTTTTCGGGTCCCCGCTGGTGGGGTACGGTCATGAATCTCAAGCCCGTATCGGGCAGGAGCGGTATCTACACCTCCGAACACTTCCCCGGTTACATCTGGGTCAACCATCAGAACCGCCGCGGCGTGCTTTATGAGAACAATACCGACGGCAACCCCTTCGGCGCACACAATTTCGTGCTTTACAAGGCCGATAAGTTCGATCTTATCGAAAGCGGCACACGCTTCGTTTCCGAGAGCGGTGAGCGCGCCATTCCCGGAAGCTGGTACGATAACGGCGGCGGTGTTGGCGGCTCGGGTCTTTACGACGATCTCGGCGACTACACCTGGGTGGTGCTTCAGGACAAGGAGACCGGCCTGCGCTCGATCTACGCCTCCATTCACACCTACAACGGCTCGATCCAGCGTCACGCATATATGCTCGACAATCTGCAGTGCGTTACCGAGTTCCTCCAGAAGAAATCGACCGAGTACGGCGGCATTCCCGCTACCATCGGCGGCGACTTCAATCTTAATTACCGCGATCCCGTTCAGTATTTCACCTACGATCACATGGTCGAGGTGGCAAATTTTGTGGATTCTAAGGTTCTCGGCAGTAATTCGGGTACCGCCCGCGTTTTCGGAAACGCTATTCCCGGCACCAACGGCGGTTCGGCTCACGGCTCGCGCATCGACTACATCTTCACCAACGGCGGCGAGCCCTACGCATACGAGGTGCTCAACGGTATGTTCGTCAAGACCTCGGGCGGCTACGAGTACGACCCCTACTGCCCTCTTGACGGCACGGGCTACGACGTCTCCGACCATCTGCCTGTTATAGCCAAGATAATTATCGGTGAGGGCTACAAGTATCAGACGGCTGACAAGAGTAATTATTTCCGCAATGACGGCACAAAGGACGATACCGTTGTTACCGACAGCTCTGCCGCATCGGTGACTGCAGGCAAGGTGACCTTCACCACTACCGATATTCTCAAGTATATCACTCTCGGCGAAAAGCTGACCGCCGATATCGTCAAGGACAGCGCAAAGGGCAACGTGCTTCGCGTTATGGCCACCGACGAAACCAACCGCGTTTCGATGGAGATCGACTACAAGGCCCTTCTGGGAACCGTGGATCTCAGCAAATACAGCACGATAACCCTGACCTACCGCACCGATTACACCCTTTCGGGCTGTAAGGTGAAGTTCGGCTGCGCGCAATACGCAAACGGTCTTTCCCTCCTCGGCACGCTCACCGAAATGTCCTCCTCAGACGGCTGGACTACCCTGACTCTCGACGTCAGCTCCCTTAGCTACGCGTTGCGGATCGTGGGTATCTACGGAGCCCTCGAGGCCACCGGACTTGTCAACGGCGACGCCATCTACATTGCGTCCATTGAGCTTAAATAACACAAAAGAAGCCAAGATCCTTCGATCTTGGCTTCTTTTTTATTTGATTGAGCGGCTTTCGTGGCAGGTGAGGTAGATTATCTGCGTGTCGCGCGAAAGCTCGCGGAGCATCTCCTTGGCGCGCTCCAGCTTCTCTCCGTCCAGATTGACGAAGGGATCGTCGAGGACGAGGAAGGGGCGTTCTTCGCCGTAGAGCGAATCAATAAGCGACAGTCTGATGCAGATGGCTACGACCGCCTGCCAGCCCGTGCTGTAAGCATCGGCCTTCTGCTGACCGCCCTCGTCCCTCAGCTTGACCTCCAGCTTTGCATCCACCGTTACGTCGCGGTCGTTGCCCGTCAGGCTGTTGAAACGGCTCTCAAAGCTGTTTTTCATATTGACGAGATAACGGGAAGCGAGATTTTCCTTGGCCTTCTCGAGGAATTTTACGGTGCTGTCGCAGATATCGCGGCGTTCGGTGTACTCGGCCACGCGGGCTGACAGCTCCTCGCGGGTCTCCTTGAGAGCGGCAAGGCTCTCGGCCTCGTTTTCGAGGCGATCGGCTTTCTCTGTCATTCGGCTTTGGTCTGCGATGAGGCGGTTCTGCTCCTCACGGGCTCTTTCGGCAGCGATCTCAAGCATCTTGGGATCGATATCCGATTCGGGGGGCAGCTCGCCGAGATTCTTTTCTCGCTTGAAGCTCTCGGCCTTTTCTTTGTATTTTTCAAGCTCGCGCTCAAGGCGCAGGAGCTCTGCGCGGCTCTGTCTGATATCCGAAATGCCCTGCGACGGTGCAAAGCCGTATTTCTCGCGGAAGGCGGCAAGGGCGGTCATTTTTTCGCCTATTGCCTCGCGCCGACGGAGCTCGGCATTCTTACGCTCGAGCGCAGTATCGGCAAGCCTTCCGTAGCGCTCGGCATCGGCTGACAGCAGTCCGAGGGCGGCCTCCATATCGCCGCCCGCCGTGGCTCCGTATTTGCCAAGGAAGGAAATCAAACCGTTCTCGGTCTGCGCGATCTCCTCTTCAAGGGCTTTGAGCCCTTGTATTTTGCCGTCGTATTGGGCTTTTGCCGCCTCATAATCGCGGAAACGGAGCTCGGCCTCGCGCTCGGACTTGACTCTTTTTGCATCGGAATAAACGGCCACGGCCACACCCGAGACAAGGGCGACCGCACCGAAGATGCCGAGGGGGAGCAGAACAGCGAAGCCCACGGCGGCAAGAATAAGGCCTGCCACAGCCAGCGCAATGCAGGCGGCGAGCATTCCCTTCTTGACCTCAGACTTACAGATGGGCTTTTCGGGGAGCTTTTCCGACGCAAGTGCGGTGCGCAGAGCATCCGCTTCCCTTCTCTTTCTTTGCAGCTCCTTTGCCTCCCAAATACGATTCGTCAGCTCAAAGCCGCTCGGAACACCGTCCTCAAAGCGGCGGGCGAGGGATTCGAGCTCCGAATTATTGGCGTCCGAGTGGCGGTCAAGATCGCTGAGGCTTACGTTTATTTCGCTTTCAAGCGTCTCGGCTGCCCGAAGCTCTTCCTCCGTGGGAATACCGAGTCTGAAGTTATCATTGGCGGCGTTGAGCTTATTTTGGCAGTCCTCGGCATCACGGACAAAGCCCGAATAGATCTCGTGATCCTTGCGGACGAGGTTGAGCTTGTTCGCGCCGTCTATCTTTTCGCTCAAAATTTTGATATCGGATCTGATCTCCGCGATCCTTTCCTCGGTCTCGGCAATGCTCGCTCGGAGCGCGGCGGCCTCGGTCAGCTTTTCCTCGCACTCGCGGATGCTTTTTTCGCACTTTACGAGATCATTTTTTGTGTCCTCTATAAGTCCCCCCGTGCCCTTGAAGACCTCAAGCCTGCGGCGGCTCTCCTTGATGCGATCCACAGCCGAAGAAAACTCGCCCATATCGCTTGAGCCTTCAACAAGGGCAGTCTGACGCTCGCTGATGGAGTCGGTCATTTTCAGGTCCTTCAGCGTAGCCGCGCTCTGGGGCATATAGGTGCATTTATCGTAGGACTCGGCGTTGATGCCGAAAAGCTCCTCGCCTATATTTTCGCTGTATTCGTCGGAGGGGAGACCCGTGTCGAGAGTGGTCAGCTCAAAGCTGTCACCCGTGCTCGGAGAAAAGCGCCGAGCAATGCGGAATTTTCCCCGTTCGGTCTCGATATCCATAGTGCCGCCAAAATCGCCGCCCGACCAAGGGGCGTATTTTTTGCGCAGCTTGCTCTTGTCGCGGTTGTCGGGCAGGCCGTAGAGCATGGCCTTGATGAAGGCGGCGAGGGTGGTCTTACCGTAACCGTTCTCGCCAAGCACCTCGGTGAGGCTTTCGGCCTCGAGCTTGAAATTCTTCAGCTTGCCGAAGGCGTCTACGTGTATAAACAGTATTTTCACGGCATTTCACCTCCCAAAAGGGCGGCGAGACCGCAGGCGATGATGCGCTCGCGCTCCTCCTCGTCCTTGACCTTTTCGGTGACAAGGCGGATGAACTCGCCCTTCAGCGAGATGTCGCCCTCGTAATCGGCGCGGTCGACCAACACTCCCGTGCGATCCTTGACCGAAAAGCCGTAATATTCGCCCTCCAGCTCGTGAACGATCTGGTCAAAGAATTTTTCCTCGCCCGGGCGGAGCTTGCCCTCGGCTCGGATGCGGACGACAGAGCTCGACGGCACGTCGGCCAGAGCATCCCTGACTCGGCAGAGCTGCTCGGCAAATGTGACGGCACCCGTCATATCGGCCCGTCTTTCCTCCACGGTGCGAATGGAGCTTTTTACGAAACGGTGAGTTATTTTGCCGTTTTCAACGTCGAGCTCAACGAATCCCTTGTCGCCGCACTCGTCAAAGCCGCGCCCCTCAAGGCAGCCGGGATAGCAATAAATGCCGCGGCGGTCGATCTTGCCCGTATCATAGCTATGATAATGACCGAGAGCGAGGTAGTCGATGCCCTTCTCGGCCAGAGCCTTGATATTGACGGCATCCTCGCCGAAGGTCCTGCCCGCCGCGCCGTGCATAACGGCGATATTGACCCTCTCGGGGTCAAGCTCAAGCTCGCCGTACAGGCTCTCGCAGTTTTCTCCCGTCAGCTCGACGCCGCAAACGGTGACGCCCTCGGGCAGATCGTATTTCACCCACTCCGAGCCGAAAAGCTTGAGGTTTTCGGGCAGGCTGTCGGTAAACTCAAAGCAACCCGCATCGTGGTTGCCGAAAAGTACGTAAAATTCGATATCCGGCAGACCCCTAACCGTATCAATGACAAAACGGCGCACCTTCGCCGTCACACGGCCGCGATCGAAAAGATCGCCCGCGATAATAACGGCGGATGCGCCCGCTTTGTCTGCATACTCGGCAAGGCGCAGAAAGGCTGTCATCAGTTCGCTTCGGCGTTCCTTCGCCCGCTCGGGTGACAGACCTGTCTGCATTGCCGCGTCAAGGTGGATATCAGACGTGTGAATTATCTTCATTTATTCTGACTGTTCCTTATCTTTCTTTACTCTTGTGATTATAAGGCTGTTGTTCTGCACCTCGGCAGACCAGATGATGTGGCGCGGGCATTTTTCAACGCAAATGCCGCAACCGATGCACTTTGCGTAATCGATGGAGGCCTTGAAATCATTGACCGTAATAGCCTGCTCGGGGCAAGCCTTCTCGCAGATCTTGCAGGCGATACAGCCCACGTCGCAATACTTGCGGGTAACGGGGCCCTTATCCACCGACATACAGCCGACCCAATGCTCACTGTTGTAGGGAATGAGCTTGATTATGTGCTTGGGGCAGGCGTTTACGCAAGCGCCGCAGCCCTCGCACTTTTTGTAGTCAACGACGGCGACTCCGTTGACAACGGAAATTGCCTCGAATTTGCAGGCCTTGACGCAGGTGCCGAGTCCTGTACAGCCGTTGGGGCAAACGCGGTCTCCGCCGCCCAGCTTCGCGGCGGCTATGCAGTCCTGAACTCCCGCGTATATGTATTTCTGCTTGGCGTAATCGTCGGTGCCCGAGCACATGACCTGCGCGCGCATACGCGTGGGCATCTCGCCCACCTCAACGCCGAGGATCTCGGCGATCTTCTTCGCCGTATCGGGGCCGCCTGCGTTGCAGGCGGTGACGGGTGCTTTGCCGTCGGCAATGGCTTGCGCCAGCTGTGCACAGCCCGCGTAGCCGCATCCGCCGCAGTTTGCGCCGGGGAGCACCTCGGTAATGGCGGCAACGCTCTCCTCGGTCTTAACGAAGAAGACCTTGGACGCGATGGCGAGAAGAACACCGAAGACAAGTCCGAGTCCCGCGAATATGCCCACGGGAAGCAGTATATCTAACCAATCCATATTTTTCCTCCTTTAACCGAAGCTCACGCCCGAGAAGGCGGAAAATGCCATAGCCAGCAGTCCCGCCGCCACGAGGGTGATGGGAAAGCCGCGGAAGGCGCGGGGCGGATGTGCCGTTTCAAGCCTTGCTCTGACGCCCGCAAAGACCACGATGGCCAGAGTGAAGCCGAGACCTGCGGCGAATCCGAAGCAGACGCTCTCGATGAAATTATAATTGTTCTCAATGATAAGAAGTGTTGAGGACAGAACGGCGCAGTTAGTGGTGATCAGCGGCAGGTAGATGCCCAGCGAATTATAGAGCGCGGGCACGAACTTGCGCAGGAACATTTCAATAAACTGAACCAGTGCCGCAATAACGAGAATAAACGCGATGGTGCGCAGATAATCAAGCCCGAAGGGCTCGAGCAGGAAGGTGTAGACCGCCCACGTAACGGCGCAGGAGAGCGAGATGACGAAGGTAACGGCCATTCCCATACCGAGGGCGTTGGCGGGCTTATCCGAAACTCCGAGGAAGGGACAGCAGCCGTAGAATTTGCTGAAGATGAAGTTCTCGATGAGGATTGCGCCGAACATCATCAAAAGAATATCGGTAAAGCTCATTCCTTGTCTCCCCTTTCCTTCGGCTCAACGTGGGACAGACGCTTCAGGCGCTTTTTGTCCTCCACCGAATTTTTGATCTTCTGTACGGCGGCGATAATGATACCGAGAGTGATGAACGCGCCCGCAGGCTGTGCGATCATCATTGCGGGCTCGTATACACCGAAGGTGATATCGTAACCGAGAATGGTTCCCGAGCCGATGACCTCACGGATGGCCGCCATAACGATCAAGGCAAAAGTGAAGCCGAGACCCGTGGCAATTCCGTCGACGATGGACGGCAGGGGCTTGTTTTTGGACGCATACGCCTCGGCTCTTGCGAGGATTATGCAGTTAACGACGATGAGCGAGAGGAATATACCCAACGACTGGTAAAGGTCGAAGAGGTACGCCTTCATTATAAGCTCGACGGCGGTAACGAAGCCCGAAATGATAACTATGTACGCCGCAATTCGCACCTGCTTCGGTATAATGTGGCGAAGCAGGGAGATGAGCAGATTGGAGCAGACGAGAACGGCCGTGGCGGCGAGTCCCATTCCTATTGCGTTGGAGACGAGAGTGGTCAGCGCCAGCGTAGGGCACATTCCGAGGAGCTGAACGAACACGGGGTTTTCGTCAAGTATGCCCCGCTTGAGCTGTGAAAAGAATCCGTCCTTTTTCATCAGTTTGCTCCTCCCTTCTCAATGATTCCAAGCGATTCAAGTGCTTCTCTTGCGGTGTTTACCGCACCGAGAACGCCCTTTGAGCTGATGGTCGCGCCTGCGATCTTATCGATTCCGTTGCCGAAGACGATCTCGCCCGACTGACCCTCGTAGCCGGCAAGATATCCGGCATCCGAGACCTTGCTTCCGATACCCGTGGTCTCTTTTGAGGCCAGCACCATAACGCGCCTGACCTCACCCTCGGCGCCAAAGGCCACAAAGACCTGAAGTCCCGTGCTGTATCCCTTGACCGTCAGAGTGACGGTGGCGAGAGTTTTGCCGTTTACATCAACGGCGGTGCGGATCTCGTCTATACCCTCGGGCAGAGCTTTAAGCTTTTCAAACTCAACGCCCTCGCCGTAAATCTCGTCGATGGCACGGAGCTTTTCTTCTTCCTTTTTCTGCTCGACCATAGCCTCGTTGGCGGCGATCTGATCGCGGGTCAGCACCTGGAGACCCGAAATGATGCCCGCAACGACGGCGCAGATGAGAAGCAGGGGGAGGAAGATCTTCAGAACGTAGGTAAAGTTATTGCTCTTAGCTTGCACGTTTCTTTACCCCCTTTGTTCCGAAGATTCTGGGCTTGGTGGCGAAGTCGATGTACCACACAAGCGAGTTCATAATGAGGATGGCAAAGGACACGCCCTCGGCGTTTGCGCCGAAGCACCTGAAGAAGAAGGTGAGAAGTCCGCATCCCACGCCGAATATGACTCTTCCCCACTTGGTAATGGGGCAGGTGACGTAGTCTGTTGCCATAAAGATGGCGCCCAGCATAAGACCGCCCGACAGAAGCTCGTAGAGCATAGCGTCAAGCCTCGAGACTCCCGCGACCTGCGGGAAAATAAAGAACATAACGGCGCAAGTGCCGAGATAGGTTACGGGAATATGCCAGCTTATAATGCCGCGGATGAGCAGATAAATGCCACCGACGAGCAGGAGCAGAGCCGAGATCTCGCCGATAGTTCCGTCGCATTTACCAAAGAACATATCGAGAAGGGACGCCGAGGGCGTGCCGCCCTCCTTGATGCCTGCGAGAACGGTGGCCGAGGCCTGAATGTCCTCGCCCACGTTGGCGAAAAGGGGCAGCTTGGCACCGAGTCCCACGTACTTGCCCATATGTGCGGGCCAGGAGAAGAAGAGGAAGGCGCGAGCGGCCAGGGCGGGGTTGAGGAAGTTTCTTCCGATACCGCCGAAAAGCTGCTTTACGATGATGATGGCGAAGGCCGAGCCGACCACGGGCAGCCAAAGCGGCACCGAGGCAGGCAGGTTCATACCGAGCAGGAGACCCGTGAGAGCCGCCGAGCAGTCGGAGATCATCACGCGCTTTTTGATAATAAATTTCTGATAAACAAACTCGCTCAGCACGGCCGAGGCTACGCTGATGAGCAGGACGAACAGTGCTCGCCAACCGAAGATATAAACTCCGAAGGCGCAGGCGGGGATGAGGGCAATTATGACCTCAAGCATACTCCAGCGGATGCTGGCGCGCCTTTTTATATGGGGCGAGGGCTCAACCGTCAGAAGAGCCGCTTCATTGAATTTCGTATCTTGCATATTTTTCTCCCAAATCTTTATTTCTTGGCACGGAGAGCACCCTTTGCCACACGGATATGCTGAACTATCATCATATGTCCCGGGCAGTTGTAGGAGCAGGTTCCGCACTCAACGCAGGACATAACGCCGAGCTTTGCCGCCTCGTCGAATTTGCCGAGTCGGGCGAAGCGCACCAGATAGTTGGGCATCAGGTGCATTGGGCAGTTTTTGACGCAACGTCCGCAACGGATACAGACCGAAGGCTCGTTGTAGTGGGTGAACTGATCCTCCGAGAGCACCAGCAGAGCCGACGTACCCTTGATGACGGGGCCCTTGATATCCCACTGTGCCGCGCCCATCATAGGACCGCCGCTGACCAGCATATAGGGATCCTTTTTCAGACCGCCCGCGAACTCGATAAGGTCGCTGAAGGAGGCACCGATGGGGGCAAGAACGTTTTTCGGAGTGTTTACACAGTCACCGTCCACGGTTATGACGCGCTCGATGACCGGCATACCGCACACCACAGCGTTATGGATGGCCACGCAGCTCGAGGCGTTGAAGAAGACACAGCCCATATCTGCGGGCAGCTTTCCGGGCGGGAGCTGGCGGCGGGTCAGGGCGTACATAAGCTGACGCTCGTCACCCTGCGGGTATTTGGTCTTGCAAACGCAGACCTTGATGTTCGGGAAGTCCCGTGTCTCGCGCTCAAGGGCGGCGATGGACTCGGGCTTGTTGTCCTCAACGGCGATGTAGGCCGAATCAAGGCCGAAAATATGCATAAGTATCTTCACACCGTTGACGAGACGGTCGGTGTACTCGATCATAACGCGGCAGTCTGCGGTTATGTAGGGCTCGCACTCGGCGCAGTTGATGATGATGTGGTCGACCTTACCGAGAGCCGAACGGATCTTGGCATAGGTTGGGAACATTGCGCCGCCCATGCCCGAAATTCCCGCCAGACGGATGCGCTCTATGAGCTCGTCCGCAGAGCGGTCAAGATAACTGCCCTCAAGGGGCACGATGTCGGGACAGAGTGTTCCCTGCCCGTCGTTTTCTATAACGATATTCTGGATCGGCACTCCTTGGGCGTTGTTGCGGGAGTCGATGGCTATGACCTTGCCCGAAACGCTGGAGTGTACGGGGCAACCGAGGGCGTTCTCCACGCTTCCGATCATCTGGCCGCGGGTGACGGTATCGCCAACCTTGACCAGCGGCGTACAGGGCGCGCCTATATGCTGTGAAAGTGCGATGGAGACGGTTGCGGGAACGGGCATGGGCTCGATAGCACAGCCCGCTGTGTTTTTGTGTTCCTCAACGTGAGTTCCGCCTTTGAACGTGTACTTCAAAACAAAATCTCCTTAAAATCCATTATTTCTCTAACATTATAATTATATGATAATTTTGCACAAATTTCAATAGTAAAAATGTACAAAAGTAAGATACTTTTTTAACAATGTGCCGAAAGCATTAAAATTCTCAAATATTTTTCAAAAAATCGCGAAAAAAAGTATTGACAAACGACAAAAGCTGTGATATAATAGCAAAGCGCTTGTGGCGGAATAGCTCAGCTGGCTAGAGCATCCGGTTCATACCCGGCAGGTCGTTGGTTCAAATCCGACTTCCGCTACCAAGAAAAAAAGCCTCGCGGCTTTTTTTCTTAAAGGCCCGTTGGTCAAGCGGCTAAGACACGGCCCTTTCACGGCTGTAACATGGGTTCGATTCCCGTACGGGTCACCAAAAAAGAGCAGGAGCACATTCGTGCTCCTGCTCTTTTTTGGTGACCCGTCGGACGAACACAACGCGTGCTTTTAAGCTTAGCTTGCAACCAAGTAAAACTCCACCGCACGCGTATGGGTTCGAATACCCCGCCCGGAGATCTGAAAGCTCGCTTTCAAGGCGAAGGGCGTGGGTATCATCGCCACCGGCGATATTCCCGTACACAACCTTAATTTTTATGACACCGAATGGTGTGCTTTTTCGTTTTTGGTGACCCGTCGGACGAACGGGGCGCGTGCTTTTAGGTTTATCTGAAAACCAAGAAAAACCTCACCGCACGCGTATGGGTTCGAATACCCCGCCCGGAGATCTGAAAGCTCGCTTTCAAGGCGAAGGGCGTGGGTATCATCGCCACCGGCGATATTCCTGTACGTAGCTTAAAGTTTCAAAGCGCAGTCGAAAACTCCATACTCTCGCCCCAACAAAAAGGCAGGGATCGCTCCCTGCCCTCTTTTATTATTCCGCCTCGGAGAAATTATCCTTGCCTACTCCGCAGAGGGGGCACTCGAAATCCTCGGGCAGATCCTCAAACTTTGTGCCGGGGGCGATTCCGTTATCGGGGTCGCCGACTGCCTCATCATATTCCCAGCCACATACATCACATACGTATTTTTTCATTTTCATATTCCTTTCTTATTGTTAAAATGTACTTATCAGAGCACCAGCGAGGGCGCGGTGTATACTCTTGCCGCCAGTTCCTGGTTAAGCATATAGAGACTTCTCGGATCGCTGCCGAAGAGCTCCATCTTGGTGATCATATCGTTGGCGTTGGTCTCCTCCTCACCCTGCTCCTTGACGAACCAATCGAGGAACTGCATTGTGCGGAAGTCCTTGACGTCGTAAGCCGCAGCGTATATGTCGTTGATCAGCGAGGTCACGTACTCCTCGTGCTCAAGGCCTGCCTTCAGGACGTCCATATGGCACTCGAAGGTCTTATCGGGCTTGGCTATTGCCTCCAAAGTTACGGGCTGACTTTCATTCTGCAGGTACTGGTAGAAGAGCATTGCGTGGTCGCGCTCCTCCTGTGCCTGGATCATATACCAATTTGCGAAGCCGTCGAGGCCCTTCGCCTTGAAATAATTTGAAAAATCGAGGTAGAGATATGCCGAGTAAAATTCCTTGTTTATCTGCTGATTGAGAAGCTCGTGTACTTTTGCGTTCATCATTGTTTTATCTCCTTTTCCTTTGTTGTGATCATAGTATACCACTTTTTAGACAATAAAATTGTGATATTTATCACATTTTTGAAATTTTTTCAAAAAAAATACAGCCGACCCCGTGGGGTCGGCTGCTTTTGTTTATAAGTTTTGATCAGTTGTTTATCGAATAGCAATCGGGGCAGATAACTATACCCGAAAGCTACTGAACCACACGCATCCTCGGGGTACATACCTCCGCAGACGGTGCACTCACTCAATCGGAAGAATCTCCTCGGGCTGGTTGGGCTGAGCGACCAGGAAGAGCTGGAAAATGGGGCTCTCCATGAGCTTCTCAAGATCGGCCTGTGTGATATCGAGAATATCCTTTGCGTTCTCGGGGATAGCGGGAGCGGTTGCGGTCTTATTGAAGGTGATGGCGGCACCGATGTCGATGGAAACGCCCATAGCACCTACGGAATCAAGGGTGATGGTTGCGGACTCACCGTTCTTCTTGATGCTACCCTTGAGGTTAGCGGAGATCTCCTGAGTGCTGTTCTCAATCTTACCGGCGATCTCGTCATACTCGCTGACAAAGCCGGTAATACCTGCCTTGAGCTCGAAGTTACCGCTCTTCTTATCGTAAGTATAGGTGACTTTGAGAATGTCGTAATCCCTTGCCAACTCGCCGAGAACACCTGCGGGAGCCTTAACGTTGAGCTTTGCGGTGTAGACCACGCTGTCGCCCTCGGTCTTCTTATCCATATCGAAGTATACGCCGAGAGTCTCGCCCTGGAACTCGACCTCAAGAGCTGCCTTGATGGCATCAGCGGAGAAGGTGACCTTAGCCTCGATCTCTGCCTTGCCGCCGGTGGTTGCTACAGAACCGAAGGAACCGTAAAGCTTAATGCTGCTGACGGCACCGGTCTTGACGCTGACGTTAATATCGAGCTTCATGCTCAGGCCGAGCATATCGAAGGATGCGCCGATCTGAGGAAGGGACTCCTCGATCATTGCCTTGTTCTCATCGTCGGGCATATCCTTCAGTACTTCCTTTACGAGAGCCTCGATGGAATCACCGTCGATGACGTAGGAAATAACAACGGAATCATCGGATACGGTAACGGTCTGCTTCAGAGCGGAGATGTATCTGTTGATTCTCTTCTGATACTCCTCCATGGTCATATTGGCCTGACCCTCCAGCTGATCGAAGAAGGATTCCATCTCTCCGAGCATAGCGCTGTACATTTCGACGAATTCCTCGCCGAGGAGCTCTGCAAGAGAGCTGTCTGCAAACTCCTTGTCGAAGTTGAAAACGTCTAACTTATAGGTGTCGCCGCCGATGGCGCTACCACCGATAGCCATAAGGCTGGTGGTGATGTAAAGCATTGCGGTGTACTCCTCGCCTGCTACGTTCAGCTTTGTGTCGGAAACGAGGGAGGAGAAATCCTTGCCGAAGTAGAGGGTCTCGTCGATGCCGAGCTGGGGCATACCGGTCATTTCCTTAATGGCCTCGGTAGCCTCCCACTTGACGTTAACGGAGCCGCCGTTGAGTGCGCCTGCTACGATCTCGTCGATGCCTGCGTCGTCACTCATAAAGCCCTCTGTTGCCTTGTTAAAGGACTCGCCGAGATACTTTACGGGGTTTTTCTTGATATCCTCGGGGTTGACAGCTTCTACGGGAGTCTCGCCGTCTCCACAGGACGTGAAGACCACGGACATAGAAAGAAGCATTGCCATAGCGAGAATTACGGACAGTAACTTTTTCATAATTTTTACCTCACTTTATTGTCAAATTTGTTTGGTTACTTAGTATTATATCACATTAAGGGCGATTTGTCAATATAATCTTATGAATTATTGCTCCTTGCCGAAGAGCTTGGTGCGTATGGGCCATACGGCGGCCATAAGGATATATCCGAACAGTCCCGCCGAGATTATCTCACCTGCGCCCACGGTGACGAATATAAAAGGAAGGGCGTCGCCCACGTTATAGGCGTATTTTAGGACGAAGGGGATGATCAGCGTATTGGCGACGATGGGCGGCAGAGGCGCCAGCATACGGAATTTCCGCAGGGCTCTCGTGCCCAGCGCGCCGATAAGTGTGGCGGCTGTTCCGAAAACGATATCCAGCCAATTACAGCCCGACACGAGGTTCGTGATCAGGCAGCCGACGGTCACGCCCGGCACGGCGGCGGGTGTGAAAACGGGCAGGATGCACAAAGCCTCGGACAGTCGGCATTGGATAACGCCCGACGACATACCGAAGGCGGTGCTGATTAAGGCCAGGGCGACGTACATTGCCGCGATGATAGCGGCGTGGCAGGTGAACAGGGTCTTGCTTTTCATTTTTATTGCTCCTTAGTTTTGTTTTGAGTGAGGATGGTTACGAACTCACTTATTTGCCGCGTGTCTGCCATGACAACATTATATGCCCTGCCCCGCAAAAAATCAAGCAAATCCTGCTTGCGCCCTGTCAAGTGTCACTTGCATTTTTGCAAAAAGCCGCATAAAAACGCCGAAATACGTGCAAAACACCGCGTACGTATTGAATTATACACCAATCGTCTCTTTTTGTCAAGCGCAAAAGCTACCTTGGAAAATCTTTTTAAATGGGGCTTGACAAGCGGCACACTGTGTGCTATAATTATGATAGCACATTGTGTGCTGATACTCCGCGCGTGCGGATACACATGAAAGGAGGCTCAATTTGGTTGAACAAAAGGATGCTGTCTCCATGATCAGCGACGAAATGTCGGATAAGATCATTGAGGCCGCACGATGCATTGCCACAGAGGAGGGTGCCGAGGCTCTGACGGTCAGGAAGATCCTTGTCAGGCTTAATATCACCAACCGCGTCTTTTACAACCGCTTCAAAAACATCAACGAAGTGCTTGAGATAGTCTACAAAAAGACGGTGCTCAAGATCCGTGAGAGCATTATGTCGGATTTTCGCGCCGACACCTGCGAGGAATTCTTCGATCACGTCAACGAGGTGCTGACAAATCTGCTCATTCTCTCCTACGAAGCGAAAAAGCAGCTCAATCAGTACGTTTTCCTCAACGACTCCATCTCCCCCATAAACTTTGAATGGTGGTACTCGGAGGTCAAAAAGCTTATCGAATACGCCAAGGAGCGCGGCTTCTTCAAGCCCGAGCTCGACTCCGACGTGCTCAGCTATTCCATCTGGTGCTTCTGCCGCGGATATAACGCCGACGCGCTCGGCCGCAATATTCCCCGCGACGTGGCCATTGAAAACTTCAAGTACAGCTTCGGATTTCTGCTTCAGGGCATGAAAGCCTAAAAAATTTATTACTATATTGAAAAGAGATTTGATTATGAGTAAAGATCTTCTGCACGAAAGAAAAGATTTTGACACCGTCCGCCAGCTTATTGAATGGGCGGGTGATACCTATAACGAAAAGGCGGCATATTCCTTCCGCCGCAACCCCAAGGATGACATTACCACCGTCTCCTTCACACAGCTCCGCGACGACGTTCGCGCCCTCGGCTCCTACCTGTTGTCGAAGGGCTTTGCGGGCAAGCATTGCTCCATTATCGCAAAGTGCTGCTATGAGTGGGTAGTGGCTTATTTCGCCACCCTCTCCATCGGCGCCGTTCTCGTTCCTCTGGACCGTGACTGGGCAAAGGAGGACCTTGCCGACACCGTCGCCAAGGCGGATGCCAAGCTTCTCATCTGCGAGGAAGAGCTGAAGGAAAAGGCCGAGTTCATTGCCGAGAAGGTTCAGCTTGAGGCAGAGCCCGTATATCTGCTCACCAAGGAGCAGGGCGGCGGTCTGACCGCGCTTATCGAGGAGGGTCGCACCATCTATGCCGAGAATCCCGATGCCTTCCATAATGCCGAGATCGATCCCGACAAGCTCTCGCTTCTCGTTTTCACCTCGGGAACCACCGGCAAGGGCAAGGGCGTTATGCTCTCCCAGACCGCTATCCTCACCGACCTTTCGTCGGTCATTCCCTATGTTGCCTTCCGCGAGAAGACTGTTGGCGTGCTTCCCCCTCACCACACCTACGGCTCGTCTGTTATGTTCATCGGTCACGCAATGATCGGAACCGAGATCTATATTTCCAGCGGTCTGCGCTACGTTCAGCGCGAGATGAAGGAGCAGCGTCCCGGCCACCTTGTGCTGGTGCCCCTCTATCTTGAGACCTTCTACCGCAAGATCCAGGCCAACATCAAGGAAAAGGGCAAGGAGAAGCTGGTTCGCAAGATGATCAAGGTCAGCAATGCCCTGCGTAAGGTTGGAATCGACCTGCGCAAGAAGTTCTTCGGCGAGATCCGCGCGGCCTTCGGCGGTGAGGTCACAATGATCATTTCGGGCGGCGCGCCCATCAACCCCGAGATCCTCAGCTTCTTTGAGGCTATCGGTATTTCCACCCTCAACGGCTACGGCATCACCGAGTGCGCTCCCATCGTTGCCGTTAACAGAACCAAGAATGTGGTTCCCGGCAGCGTCGGAAACATTCTTGATATTGATACCGTCAAAATCGACGAACCCAATGAGGACGGCGAGGGCGAGATCTGTGTCAAGGGCTCCAACGTTATGCTCGGCTACTACAAGGACGAGGAGGCCACCGCCGCGGCTATGACCGAGGACGGATATTTCCGCACCGGCGACTACGGCAAGGTCGACAAGAACGGCGTTCTTTACATTACGGGACGCAAAAAGAACCTGATCATCCTCTCCAACGGCAAGAACGTTTACCCCGAGGAGATCGAGAACGAGCTGATCGCCACCCCCGGTGTTCAGGATATTATCGTTTACGAGGGACAGAGCAAGCGCGGCATGGAGCATAACGCCATCGTTGCCGAGATCTTCCCCGATGCCGATTATGTTTCGAAGAACGGCATCACCGACGTAAAGGCTCATCTGAAGCCCTATATCGATGCCTACAACAAGACCGCCGTCGCTTACAAGAAGATCGGCGTTTTGAAGGTCCGCACCGAGGACTTCCCCAAGAATACCCTGCGTAAGATCCAGAGATTCAAGCTGGATATGAGCATTGATTGAGTTTAATTTATAAAACGAACGGGCTGAAAGATCAGCCCGTTCGTTTTTCTGTTCACATTACGATTAAACCTACGCAGCATCCGACGCAGGATGCGTCGGACGCTGCCAAAAGCAATTATTCCGGGATAAGAATATCGCCGCTTGTTATTATACCTTCCGAGATATCAATTGCCCCGAAGATCTTGTTACCGTTCTTTTTGTCAATGTCACCCTCGTACACAACAATGACCGTGCCGCCGACATTGATCGCGCCGCATTCCACGTATCTGGAAATTCTGACGTCATTGATCATAATTTTATAAGTTATGCCGTCCTCGGGATTTTTGCAAAGAACCGAATCATCGACCAGAATATAGCCCTCCGTTATCTCAACGACCTTTCCGGCCACCGTCTTGTTGAACGGTTCGGATTTCGCGGGAACAGAATTTTCTTCGGCGTACCTAATAATACTTCCCGCAACGTCGGCACCTATGAAATAGAGATATTCACCGTCAAAAGCATTCGTCCACACGTACCCGCTTTCGGTAACATACATAGCCCTCTTATACACTCCCAACGCTTCGGCCGTCACCGTAAAAGAAATATAGTCGCCCCTATTCTCGTGCCAGCCTATCGGATCTGCCGCCTCTGCGTTTTTCGCGTTATTCAAGGCGTTCCAGACAAACTCGTCGTCATTCAGTAGGCGATAAGCCTCCGCTTTTCCATTTTCATTAACGGAAAATCCTTCCAGCTCGACGTATTGAGGCAACGAATAAGCCTCCAACACGCCCCCTAATTTTTCGGGCGGGCTGTACTTTTTCGAAATAAATGCGTAGTAATGGTTCTCCATTTTCACCGCTATCAATCTGTCGGGTGCAACGCCCTTTACGGTGTATGCCTCAAAGCTTTCAAAGTAGGTCTTATCCGAGGTATCATCGTATCCTGTGGCCTTATAGGTGCCAAGCATCTCGCCGACATAGGATGAAGGCAGTGCCCTTTTTCGCCCGACGAATTCAGAGCCGTCCACGTTGATGGAAAAATACTTTTCATAAACGGTCTTGTATTCCCAAGGCCACACTATGCCGTATTCCCCGGATATTATTGAAAAATCGTTATATCTGTCTCCGCTATCCGAATCGGCAACGGCATCGGGCTCATCTGCGTGCATCGTCGGTATCAGAATTACCGCACTTAATGCCACTATGAAACAAGCCGCAATTGCGCCGAAACGAAGCCATACGTTGTTTTTCTTCTTTACCGCCTTCTCGGTCGGTGCGGCCTTTATGATGAGCTCGGGATCCAAACCGCCTAAACTCCTGTAAATGTCCTTATTAGTCATACTTCAATGCCCTCCTTATTCAAAAATTCTTTCAGTTTTTTTCTTGTACGAAGCAACAGCACGGCGACGTTACTCTCCTTCATCCCATACTCCCTTGCAATCTCGGCAATAGAGCTTGAATACCAATATCTGCGAACAAAAATTTTCTGCGTTTTATCCGGCAAGGACCAAACGAATTTATTCAAAGCATCTTTCAAGGCACTATTCTCGCCCACATCGTATCCGCTGTCATTGTCGGGGATACACTCTAAAAGCTCATCGAGAACAAGTGCAGCCTCCCCGCTTCGCTTCTGCGCGTGATATTTTTCATAACGGTCAAGCGAAAGTCGTCGGCTTATCATACCGACGTATGATTTTAAACAATCCGGTCGATTTGGAGGAATCGTATTCCATACCTTCAGGCAAGTATCGTTTACGATCTCTTTGGCATCCTCGTCGTTTTCAAGAATACTGTAGGCAATATAATGGCAATAACGCCCGTACTTTTCTTCGGTCGCGGTGATAGCAGACTCAGAGCGCTCAAAGTACAGATCCACTATCTTTTTATCTTCCATGACTCGCACTCCTTTCGTGTGTTCTTGAAGGCCCTTCACCCTAAAAAACGGGAAATTCACCGTGTTCATTACATTTTTATCTTAAATTTTTTTGAATTTGAAAAATATATTCAAAACACAGGGGACGGTTAGCGTGAAAGTCGATTGATTTTCATTGGTTGTGTGCGGCTAAAAAAGTCATGCGGTGTTCTCTGTGTTATTTTGCAAAGTTTAGCAATTTGTGCTCTGCAAACACAGAGAACTGTCCCTTGTGTTGCCTTGTGTTGCGAACCGTCCCGCTGTGTATAAGCAAGGCTTAAATGCACACGCCGGGGCCGATAGGTTGTGGATCACAAAAAAGAGAGCACACACCGAATGGGCTATAAGGTGAAATCAGGTTTGTCCTTTGCCCGGGAATCCGCCCTCTGCTTCGCTTCGGCGGCGGAATCCTCCGAGCCGTCCGTGAGCAAGCTCCCGACGTCTTCCGTCGGATTCTCGAACCCGCTGCGTGTGCGGATTCGTTTGCTTTGACTTTATGTATGGCTTAAATGCACACGCCGGGTTAGATAGGTTGTGGATCACCAAAAAAGAGGGCACACCGAATGGTGTGCCCTCTTTTTTGGTGATCCACCCGGGAATCGAACCCGGGACACCTTGATTAAAAGTCAAGTGCTCTACCGCCTGAGCTAGTGGATCGTGACGCGCAACGTCGCGTACCTATATATGATACCATAAAGTTGCGCTTTTGTCAAGTTTTTTGTTTTCTGCGTTTTCAACAAATCAAACAAATTTAAGATGCTTGATTTTGTGATTTTTCACAGTTTTTTCAGTTTTTCGGCCAATTTTGTGATCTCCGAGGGGTTTATCTCGGGCAGGATGCGTATCATTATCTCGTCATCCGAATCTCCGTTATTGATAATATCGTTTCTCATCATCTTAACCAGCCGCTTCTTGAAAAAGCCCTTCTGTTTATCGGGCTTCAGCTCGCCGCCGAAATACACGCAATCCACGGCCGTGCGGCGGAGCTCCCGCGGGAAGGTCTCCTCAATATATTTATCGGCCATATCGGTGAATCCGCAACAGATATAACCCGCGAAGTGCTTTTTCTGCAAAAGCTCCGAGTTTTCGCGCATAAATGCGGTGGCGCATTTCTCGGCCTTGCCGTAATAAACCGCGCTTCCCACAACTACCGCATCGTATTCGTCGAGGTCAGGTTTTTCCTTCTTAAGATCGCAAAGCGTGACGTCGCGGCCGTCCAGCCCCTTTTTGAGCAGCTCGGCGCACTCGGCCGTGACCCCTACCCTGCCCGCGTATGCTATAAGTATCTTCATATTTTCTCCGAAGCATCATTTTTAGTAATTATAACACATATTTTGCGACTTTTCAAGAGTGCGAAGGAAATTATTTCTTGACACGGGCGATCAACTGTGATATACTAAAATTTGTTTAATTATTATGAAAGGAAAGCTTTACAATGAAAACCAAGCTTTTTGCATTTTTAATTGTGCTTGTCGCTCTGTGCCTCGTGCTCGCGGGCTGTGACGACGGTTCGTCGGACGGCGAGGACACGAAGGGTAACACGGTCACCACCGCACCCGACGCCGAGGGCACGACACTGCCTGACGGTACGACCACGTCTACGCCCGAAAGTAGCGAGACTCCCGAGAGCAGCGAGCTCCCTGGAGGTGAGACTTCGACGGTTCCCGACAGCAGTGAGGCACCCGAGACCAACGGCACTCAGGGCGGTGAGACCTCGTCAATTCCCGACGGCACCACCGAGCTGCCCGAGGACACGAAGGCACCCGAGGTGACCGTCCCCGACACCACGGTCCCCGAGGACACCGAATGCACCCACAGCTACAATGCTGTCATCCATGCTCCTACCTGCACTGACGAGGGCTACACAGAGCACATCTGCACCCTTTGCGGCGACTCCTACCGCGACGGTATTACGGAAAAGCTCTCTCACAGCTACTCGGAATCCATCGTGAAGCATGCAACCTGCACCGTCGACGGCGTCAGAAAATACGCCTGCGTTTGCGGCGATTTCTATACCGAGGTCATCAAGGCCACGGGGCACAAGTATGAGGAGGAGGTCAGAGACGACGCCACCTGCACTATGCCCGGATATATTAAGTACAGATGCACCTGCGGCTCGTCCTACACCGATGCCCTCGACCCCACGGGTCACGATTACACCGAGACCGTGATCTCGGAGGCCACCTGCGAAAAGGACGGAAAGGCAAATTACGCCTGCTCGCTCTGCGGCGACAGCTACGAAAAAATTCTTCCCGAGTCCCACAAGGCTGTGAACGGCTCCTGCACCGTTTGCCTGCGCAAGGTCTGGGACAAGAGCATCGATACCTCCTGGTACGATGCCTCAAAAACCGAGTTTACTATTACGGATGCCGCACAGCTTGCAGGTCTTGCCGAGCTTGTCAACGGCGGCAACAGCTTTGCGGGCAAGACCGTCAAGCTTGGGGATGATCTTGATCTCGGCAACAACGCATGGACGCCCATCGGAAGCTCTGCCGCTCCCTTTGCGGGCACGTTTGACGGATGTGGCAAGACCCTTTCCCACTTCCGCCTTGAAGGCGAGCTCTCCGATGCAGGATTCTTCGGCTACAACAGCGGAAGCATTAAAGCTCTTACCATTTCAAACGTGACGGTGGATATCGAAAGCAGCGAGAACAACCTCAACGTGGGCTGTGTCGTCGGGACAAACGACGGAACGGTCAGCGGTTGCACCGTTTCGGGTCTGATCAACGTACACATGAGCGCATATGCCGGCACGGGATATATTTATCTGAACGTGGGAGGCGCGGTCGGTCAGAATACTATGCTCAGCCAGCTTACGGACTGCAGCTTTGACGGCACGGTAAATCTCGGTCATACGGCCGGTGCGCTGAACATTGGCGTGGGCGGTATCGTCGGCAAAAATTTCTCGGCATCCAACGTGGAAAACTGCACGGCGAACGTTCAGATAAAGCACGAGGGCTACGTATCCCATTCGGTAAACGGTTACCTTTGGGCGGGCGGCATCGTCGGGCACCATTCCAACGGTGCGCTTGTCAACTGCACGGCCGAGGGAAGCATTTCCTCTGCCTTTAACGCCACCCAGGCGAACGATTGCGAGCTCTACGGCGGCGGTGTTGTGGGATATCTGGCATCGGGCAAGGCTCAGGGCTGCTCAAGCTCGGTGGAGCTTACGCTCACCTCAACTGCCACAAAGGCACCCAACAGCGTTTACGGCGGCGGCTTTGCGGGCTATCTCAAGGGAACCGTGATCGGTTGCTATGCCTCCGGCAATATCAGCGCATCCGCCCTTTCGTCGGGCGGAATGTTCGCGGGCAACTGCATCATAGGCGGCTTTGTCGGTCTAAACCATGGTGGAAGCATCAGCCAGTGCTATGCTGTCGGTGCCATAAATATCACCGACGGAAACGACGTTGCCGGCGGCGGCTTTGCCGGCTACAATATGGAAAAAGGAAATATTGAGAACTGCTACTCGCGCGGAAAGGTGACCGTTAAGGCTCTGGATTACGTCACCTACAACGGCGGCTTTGTCGGCGTCAACCACTATTCCACTATTAAATATTGCTACGCCGCGGGAAGCGTGGAGGTCAATTGCGAAAAATCCCGCGCTATGGGCGGCGGCCTTGCGGGTCAGAATTTCTCCGGAAGAATACTTTACAGCTACGCTCTCGGCAGTGTGAGCGTTACCGGAGTCAAATCCTCGGGCATTGGTACCACGAGCACGGCGGGCACCATCATCGCCCAAGATTACTACGGCGATTATACGGGCTGTTATTATACCGACGGTCAGTCGCTCAAATCCAGCAGCAACTCGACCGCCAAGTACGGAACCGCCAAATCGTATATGACCCTTGTGGGAAGCAATTTCGGAACCGGAACACTCGGATGGAGCGCGGATATCTGGAAATTCTCCATGAGCCCCTCACTTAAAATTTTCGACAATTAAATCAAGAACATCCCCCGACCGTGCGGTCGGGGGATGTTTTCTTAAAATTCAAGCTTTAACGTGACGATCTCAAAGCCCTTGACGTCGAGGGTCACGGAGTTGTTCTCCACGGGGAGAGTTGCGAGCTCGTTCTCCATCAGGTCGCAGAGGGTGACACGCTTGACGGGGAGGCCGAAGGTAACCTTTGCGCGGCCGCGGATGTTCTGTGCCTCGTAAAGTCGGACGATGACATCCTCGCTGTCCTCGGCCTGCTTGACGGTCTCGCAGACCACGTTATCGCGGTCGACAGTCAGCACCGAAAATCTCTCGGGAAGTGCGCTCTTATCGCCCGTTGCCGCCACGGCGGTCATGGGATAATTGAGGTAATAGGCCTCGCGCAGCACGTCACTGTCGCAGAGTCGGCCTTCGTGGGGCATCAAGGAATATGTGAACTTGTGGATGCCCTGATCGGCCACCTCGTTGGGATAAGTGCCGCACTTGAAGAGCGAGAGGCGCATAACGCCGTCGTGAATATCGTAGCCGTACTTGCAATCGTTCATCAGTGCCACGCCGTAGCCGTTATCCGACAGATCGGCGTACTTGTGGGCGCAGACCTCGAACTTTGCCGCATCCCAGCTCGTGTTCTTGTGGGTGGGTCGCTCCACGTTGCCGAACTGCACCTCATAGGTGGCCTTGTCGGCATTAATGTCCACGGGGAAGGCGGCCTTGACCATCAGGTGTGACTCGTGCCAATCGGCGACGGTCTCGAAGTCGATACGTGCAATATGGTCGCAGAACCAGACGGTCTGGGTGATCTTCGACTTGCTGTAAGGGCGAGTGATGCGGATGCCGCGGCGTGCGCCGTCCTCCACCGTCTCTGCGGACTCGACGGCGGTGAGAGTGCGGTGCTCGTCCAGCGAATACTCCTGCCACTCCCAGTTGTCGTACTTGTCTGGGTGGTCGGGGTAGATCTCGATGACGTTGGCGCGCTGACCCTCTGTGATGATCTCGCGGCCGCAGCGCTTATCGTAGATCGAGCTGATCTGCCAGCACTCGTCAAACTCAACGCGGAAGGCCGCTGTCTCTACGGTGCGGCCGTCAATTACCACGTCGTTTTCGGTGAGCATATCGGCGACGCAGGAATATCCCTTAGGAGCGACGCCCTCAACGTATGCAGTACGGTCGTCTATCTTCACAAATCCGTTGCCCACGAAGGAGTGGGGATTGAAGACCACGTAGCCCTGCTTTTTGTCGATGCCGCGGGCGATCTCGGCCTTTGCCGAGTCAACTGTTCCCTCACCCGTTGCGCGGACGGCGGCATAGTCCCGGTCGCACTGCTCGTAGACCTCGCGGATGGAGGAGCCGGGGATGATATCGTGGAACTGATTGGTGAGAACTGTCTCCCACGCGTTATGAAGCTCGGCCTTCGGGAAGGGCTTGCCGCAGAGCAGACCCGCAAGTGTTGCGTTCAGCTCGGCATCGGACAGAAGGAGCTCGCTCTTTCTGTTATTGCGCTTATTTTTAGCGATGGAGGTGTACGTGCCTCGGTGATACTCAAGGTAGAGCTCGCCCTGCCATTTGGGGAGCTTGCCCGCCTTGTCTATTCTCTCCTCCATACGTTTGAGGAAGTCGCCCGCAAAGCCGATCTCGGCATTCGGCGCGCCGGGAATGCCCTTGGCACCGCGGCGAAGCTTTTCGATGAACTCGGGGGTGGGGCCGCCGCCTCCGTCACCGTAGCCGAAGGTGAGCATCGCCTCGTCGGACAGTGCCTTCTGGCCGTAGCGCCAATAGGTTCCCGCCACCATCTTCTGATGAGTGTGGGCGTTGTAGGTGGCCTTGCCCGAGCTATTTACGTCGCAGGCTGTGAGGAAGTAGGTGTTTATATCGGTGCCGTCGATTCCCTGCCACTTGAAGGTCTCATAGGGCATTACGTTGGTATCGTTCCAGCTGATCTTGGAGGTTACGAACCAATCCACGCCGCACTTTTTGAGGATCTGCGGCAGTGCGGCCGAGTAGCCGAAAACATCGGGCAGCCAAAGCACGCGGTTATCAACGCCGAACTCTTCCTTGAAAAAGCGCTTGCCGTACATTACCTGACGGACAAGGCTTTCGCCCGAGGAAAGGTTGCAGTCGGCCTCTACCCACATGGCGCCCTCGCACTCCCAGCGGCCCGCGCGGATCATTTCGCGCACGCCTTCGTAGATCTCGGGGGCTTCCTCCTTCAGATATTTGTAGAGGAGAGCCTGAGAGCTCATAAATTTGTATTCGGGGTAGCGGCGCATAAGCTCGAGCACCGTGGCAAAGGAGCGCTGAACCTTTTCGCGGGTCTGGTCGAGAGTCCAGAGCCAGGCGCAGTCGATGTGAGTATGTCCGACGCAGAGGGTGGTCGTGGGCTGTTTGCCGCAATATTTGCCGTAAAACTCGTCACGTATGTAGGCCTTTGCGCGGGCGACCGATTCAAAGAATGCCTCCGAGCCCACCTCGTAGAGATCGAGAAGCGAAACGGTCTTATCGAGATAGTCGACGATCATTGCGTACTCGTGGCTCCTTTCGTCAAGGTAGGTAAGCATATTCAGCGGAGCGTCGATATCGAAATACAGATCCTGCACGTCGGTGCGGCGGCGGCAGGTGTATGCCATAAGGCGGCTCTCGGTGCTACGCGGGCCGACGTAGCCGTAAAGATAGATATCGTAGCTCTGCCCGCCCTCCACGGTAATATAGGTATGGTTGACGTCAAAGCCCTGGCTGATCTCGCCGTTTATGTAAATTATAAACTGCGGATTGACGGCATCCCAGCGGTTTGAGGAGCTCTGGATCTGATCGGGCTTCTTGGTTTCGGTATCGATGAAGAGCAGAATCGGATCGTTGCCTCCAACGGCCGGCGTGTTGAGAGTAAAGTGGAACCAAGCGTGGCTGTCGTAGCCGTCTCCCCAAGGGGAGCAGGGCTCAAAGGGCTTAAATTCCGAAAGGGGCGGCGGGGTGTTATCCTTTTTGTAGCCGCAGGGGCAGATGGTGATGCCGTCTATGGGGCTGTGACCGTAATAAATAAAATCCTTGATCAGTTTAAAATACTGATTTATTTTTCTCAGCTTTGCGCGCATTTTCGGTCTCCTTTATAAAAAATAAAATTATTTTCAATATAATGATAGCTTTTTTCGTAAAAATATGCTATAATAAAAGAACACAAAAATATCAATTTTTTGTCATTTTAATTTTTCAATTTGAGGAGCGATCAAGTCTATGAAAGAATACAGATACGAGCAGGAGCAGGCCGTAATCACCAAAACGGGAATTGAATTTTTCCTGCAGAAGATGCCCAACTCGGTGGGACGGGTCAACCCCCACGTGCATTCGGCCATTGAAATACTTTACATCGTCAAGGGAAGGTTCCGTATGTTCGCCGACGACACCGAGGTGGTGGTCGGTGAGGGCTGTACGGTGCTTTTCCGCTCCAACGCGGTGCATAAGATCTTTCCGCTGAGCCCCGGAGAATCCTTTTACTACGTGCTGAAGGTCAAGCCCGCCCTGATTATGGACTTCTCTTCCCCCGACGAGCGCGGATCCTATCTTATGGATCTGGCACTGAGAACCGGCGACCGAAAGGTTATGTGGACGGCGAAGGAATCCGAGGACAGCGGCATTTCCGCCGAAATACTAAATATAGCAAAGGAGGCCGAGCGTCGGGACTACGGCTACGATATCGCTATGAAGGCTGGGGCGGCGAGGGTACTTCTCGCCATTTTGCGAGACACGCGCCCCATTGAGAGCCGACTTGACTGCGGCCTCAGCGAAAACAACATCCGCCGCATTTACGACGTGACGGTCTACATCAACTCACATTACGGCGAAAACCTGACCGCCGCCGACTGCGCGGCGCGCGCCATTATGAGTGTCAGCTATTTTTCGCGTTGCTTTGCCAAGGTCACGGGCAAGAGCTTTAAGGATTATCTCAACACGGTGCGCGTGGGTCACGCCGAAAAGGCGCTTGCCACCACCGACCGATCGGTCACCGAGATCGCCGCCGATTGCGGCTTTTCCAACGTTTCCTATTTTATTTCGGTATACAAAAAGCTCAAGGGCATCACGCCCCTCGCCGCAAGAAAGGCTTGATTTTTATTGATTGGGATCCCTGTTCGGGGATCCCTTTTTTAATGAATAATGAAGTCGCTTCGCTAATGAATAATGAATAATGAATAATTGAGGAAGAAAATCGTTCCGATTTTCGATTTTATTGTATTTAGACAGACCGATAAATCGGGCCGGGCGCCCCGGCGGGCAAGGATCGGGTGGCGTGACCTTTAATCGCACGCGATCACCCGACGGGGACGTTGCCGATAAATCGGAATTTGAATGGTTCAAACAGGTTTCACCAAAACCAACCTCGGAAGCGGTTAAGACAATGGCTCTCCCTTTGGGAGAGCTGGCGCGAAGCGACTGAGAGGGTAAAAAAGCCCTCTCCGGCACGGCAAGCCGCGCCACCTCCCCCAATGGGGGA
>JAFTOB010000069.1 GCA_017451545.1 Clostridia bacterium
CTAAAAAACGCACATAAAAATTGAAATCCGTAAGGATTTCTACCGAAAAACCGCTCTTTCCATCAGGCCTTGACGGAAAAAGCGGTTCTTTTTTATTTGATTGTGCGTTTTTGGTCTGCGCTAAATGCGACAGCCCCTTTGGTTTTCAGATCACGCGGACTCTGTTAACTCCGTCGATGGCGATCAGCTTTTCGGTCACCTCGGTCGGCAGGTCGCCGTTGATATCGATAATGGTATAGGCGTTTTCGCCCTTGGCCTGGTCATTCAGGCTTTCAATGTTGATCTTCAGGTCGGCAAACACGCCCGAGATCTTTGCGATCATTTCGGGGATATTATCGTGGAAGATACATACGCGGACGAGCCCTGTGTAGGGGACCTCCACGTTCGGGAAGTTTACGCTGTTCTTGATATTGCCCGAGCGCAGGTATTCGTCCAGCTCCTTTGCGGCCATGACCGCGCAGTTGTCCTCCGACTCCTCGGTGGATGCACCGAGGTGGGGGATGGCGATGATGCCGTCCACGCCGATGATCTCGGGGGTGGGGAAGTCGGTGACGTATGCCGAGACCTTGCCCGACTCAAGGGCGGCCTTCATATCGGCGGCGTTGACGAGGTCGGCTCTCGACAGGTTGACGATCTTGACGCCGTCCTTCATCATAGCGAGAGTCTCGGCGCAGATCATATTCTTGGTCGCAGGGGTTGCGGGGACGTGCAGAGTGATATAATCTGCGGTCTTATAGATATCCTCAAAGGTTGCGGCCATATTGACGTGGCTGTTCAGCGCCCACGCGGCCTTGACCGACAGGTAGGGGTCGCAACCGTAGACGGTCATACCGAGGTCGATTGCGGTGTTTGCCACCATACCGCCGATGGCACCGAGGCCGATAACGCCGAGGGTCTTACCCTTGATCTCGGTTCCCGCGAAGGCGGACTTGCCCTTTTCCACGGTCTTTGCGGCGTTCGGGTCGTCGGCTAAGGTCTTTGCCCAATCGATACCTGCGGTGATCTTTCTTGCGGCCAGCAGAAGTGCGCAAATGGTCAGCTCCTTAACGCCGTTGGCATTAGCACCGGGAGTATTGAAGACCACGATGCCCTCTTTTGCGCAGCGGTCGATGGGAATGTTATTGACTCCCGCGCCTGCGCGGGCGATGCAAAGGAGCTCGGGGTTGAATTCCATTTCGTGCATAACCGCGGAGCGGACCATTATGGCATCGGGGTTCTCCACGGCGTCGCCGATGTTATATACGGCGGGATCAAGGTTGTCGGTACCCACCTTTGCGATCTTATTGAGTAATTTTACGTTATACATATCAAAAATCTCCGTTTCTGTTACTTTAAAGCGCAAGGGGCGCATATGCGCCCCTTGTTTTATTTAGGATTCTTTTCTGCGAAGTCCTTCATAAAGGCGACGAGCGCCTCAACGCCCTCGTAGGGCATTGCGTTATAGATGGACGCTCTCATACCGCCCACCGAGCGGTGACCCTTCAGGTTCTTGAGGCCGGCCTTGCCTGCCTCGGAGGCGAACTTTTTGTCGAGGTCAGCATCTCCGGTGACGAAGGTGACGTTCATCATGGAACGGCTGCACTTCTTAACGGGGGCGATATAATAGTCCTGATTGTCAAGATAATCGTAAAGCAGGTTTGCTTTCTTCTGATTGAGCTCCTTCATTTTCTCAAGGCCGCCCAGCTTTTCGATCCACTCGTAGACGAGTCCTGCCACGTAAATGCACCAGCAGGGAGGAGTGTTGTACATAGAGCCGTTATCGGCCATGGTCTTCCAATCCAGCATCGTGGGGCATTCGGGGCGGGCGTTGCCCAGCAGATCCTCGCGGACGATGACGAGAGTCATACCTGCGGGGGCCATATTCTTCTGTGCGCCTGCGTAGATCACGCCGAACTTCGACACGTCGACAGGCTCGGAGATGATGCAGGAGGACATATCGGCGACGAGGGGAATGTCACCGGTGTCGGGAACGTCTGCAAATTTGGTGCCGTAGATGGTATTGTTATAGCAGATATGGACGTACGAGGCATCGGGGCGGAAGGACTCGCGGGTGGTCTTGGGGATATACGTGAAGTTGTCGGCCTTGCTTGATGCGGCCTCGACCACGTCACCGTACTTCTGTGCTTCCTTATATGCCTTGCCCGAGAACTGGCCCGAGACGATGTAGTCTGCCTTGCCGCCTGCGGGGAGCAGGTTCAGCGGAACTGCGGCGAACTGGGTGGATGCGCCGCCCTGCAGGAAGAGGACCTTGTAATTGTCGGGAATGTTCATGAGCTTGCGCAGATCGGCCTCGGCCTTCTGAATGATGGCTTCATAGTCGGGAGATCGATGGCTCATCTCCATTACCGACATTCCGGACTCACCGTAGCAGACCAGATCCGCCGCGGCTTTTTCGAGTACCGGCAAGGGCAGCATGGACGGGCCTGCTGAAAAATTGTAAATTCTGTTCATTTTCAGAACCTCCGTATATGAAATGTTGTTACCCGTGTAACAATTTCTTTGATTATACATTATTTTTTCTCTCCCGTCAAGAGGTTTTTGCAATTTAGTCTTTTATTCTGCTAAAGTGACAAATTTTTGCAAGTGTTTTTGGTGAAAGTTGCAAAAAATAACGGGATTTTTTGACACCTGTCAACAAAATCCCGTATGTTTATGCCACATTTATTTTTAGACTTGCAGAAATTTCTTTGCGCGAAGCAACCGATAAATCGGAGTTTGAAGTTTAAGCTAAACTCATTTTTGAAAGTTTTGATAAAACTTTTTCAAAAGTTTTTCGGGAGCCGGCGCCGAAACGCCGGTCGCGCTCCGCAGAGCGCGAAACCCTCCTTTTTGCGTCTCGGAAAAAAGAAGCGAAAAATTGGGTATGGAGCGAAGCGCAATACCTAATTTTTGGCTTGTTTTTTCAGCAAAAAAGTAA
>JAFTOB010000070.1 GCA_017451545.1 Clostridia bacterium
CTAAAAAACGCACATAAAAATTGAAATCCGTAAGGATTTCTACCGAAAAACCGCTCTTTCCATCAGGCCTTGACGGAAAAAGCGGTTCTTTTTTATTTGATTGTGCGTTTTTGGTCTGCGCTAAATGCGACAGCCCCTTTGCTTATATCTGTTTTATTCCCTTTTTCTTTGCGATGGCGCGTACAACTATGTTTGATACGATATTGGCCACGAATAGCAGTGACCAAGAAACCGTAAAGCAGGCCATCAGGCACTCAAAGGTCTTGAACACCGGATAGATCCACCACATCCACGCCATTCGGAAGCCGAAGATGCAAACCATCGAGCTCACGGACGTCAGTACCGCGTAGCCGTATGCGTTGAGGCTGCTTGAAAGAATGTTATTCATCGTGGCGATCCAATAGAAGCCCGCCACGAAGAACATACGGGTCACGCCGTAATTTATGGCCTCAAGATCATTTCCGAGGATCATGGGCAAAAGCAGGGGGCGTGCAAGCAGGAAGAAGGAAATACCGCCGACGCCGCCCACCAAAAGTCCTATCCACATACAGTGGAAAAAGGATTTGTGCGCTCGCTCGGGCCTGTCAGCGCCGAAGTTCTGACCCATAAAGGTAGCCGCCGTGGTGCCGAAGGGACCGGAAAATGCCGAGACCATACCGTCAAGTGTCGAGCCCGCGCTGTTTCCCGCCGTGGAGGCGACACCGAACGAGTTGACCGCCGTCTGGATCTGCAGATTCGCAAGAGGATAGATAGCGTGGTTCAGCGCGGTGGGCAGACCGAAGCGCAATATCTTGCCGAGGGCTTGCGCGGAAAATCTCATTTTCCGAATAACAAGCTTGCCCGGGCCGTCCATTTTGCAGAGCCGCATTACTACGAGGGCGGCACTGACGATCTGCGACATAGCCGTGCTGACCGCAACGGCCACGACCTTTTGCTCAAGAAGGAGGCAAAGCACCACGTTGAGGATCACGTTAACAAGACCGCTGATGATTATGTAATAAAGCGGTCTTTGGGTGTCGCCCGACGCCATAAGCACCGACGAGCCGAAGTTGTAGATCATTATAGCCGGCGCGGCGACGGAGTAAACTATAATGTAAAGCTCAGCGGCGTCAAGACACTCCGCGGGGCAGTTGGTCTTTACGAGGAACCAGCGGGCGAAAAGCATTGCGACGATCGCAACCACCAAGCCGATGCCCGTACCCAGAATGAGTGAGGTGTCCTCTGTCCTTTTTATTCTTTCTTCATCCTTCGCGCCGAACTGACGGGCAAAAATGATCTTTGTTCCCGCGGCCAGACCCACGAAGGTGTCAATGACCAACGAGACGATGGATCCCGTGGCACCAACGGCGGCAACGGCCATAGAGTCTGCCATATTGCCGAGCACAACGATGTCCACGGCATTGAACAGCTTCTGAACCAACGTGCTCAGGATCAAAGGCAGAGCGTATAAAATTATCTTTTTAAGTATCGGCCCCTGAGTGGCATCAATGGATCTTGATTTAAGTAACATTTTTAAAACTTTATTTCGTCAATTATTCCGAGGTCGTGGCAGAGGCGGGAGAGGACGTATTTGTCGCGGATGTCCTTGGTGGCACGGAAAACGGTAGGCAGATCGGCCTCGTCAAGTCCGATCTCGGAGACGCTCAGGGGTGAGCCGATGCGGACGAGCAGGCTCTCAAGCTCGGAGGACGAGGGAAGCTCCTCGTCGATAATGGCAAGGATCTCACTCCAATGCTCAAGAATGAGCTCAAGCCTCGGGCGGTGAAGCTCCTTGTCGTACTTGCGCTCCTTGGCCTCAAGTGCGATCATAGCACGCGCGCCCGTTCCGAGATACTCGGTCAGAGTGGCCTTCCAATCGTCATAGTCAAAAGCGGCGTTGAAGGCCAGAGCCTTCTCGCGGTCGGGCTTTATCTGCTTGACCTGCTCGTAAATACGTGCGGCAATGAGAGTGCCGATGGCGCACTGAATGCCGTGGAAATCGGTGGGAGTACCGAATTCAAGCCCGCGCATATCGTAGACGTGGGAGAAATAATGCTCCACACCCGAAGCGGGACGGGAAATTCCCGCATATGTCATTGCCACGCCGCCGATAACAAGTCCCTCAAAGACTGCCGCCACGGCCTCCTCGTCACGACGGAGCAGACCGTCTGCGTTGTCAACGCACTTTTTAAGGGCCGAGCGAACCATATCGGCCACGTACTCACAGTAATACTCGCCCGTGACGATATGGGAGATGCGCCACTCGCATATGCTTATGTACTTTGCGATCATATCGCCGAGTCCCGCAGTCAGCATACGGATGGGGGCGTTTTTGAGAATATCCACGTCGCCGATGATAACGTCAGCGCACTTCGTGTTCAGGCTGGTCTTGAGACCGTCAAGCTCCATTGATGCGCTGGTGGACGCGTAGCCGTCCATGGACGGAGCCGTGCCGACGATAACGTAGGGCTTGCCCGTCTGAGTGGCGAGGATCTTGCCCACGTCGTTGAGCACGCCCGAGCCCACGGTAACTATGATATCGCAGGATGCGTCGTAGTGCATGACCGCCGCGCCGACTGCGTGCTCATCGGGCTTGATAATATCCTTGGTTGGGAAAACGAAGGGCTTGACGGCAATGCCCGCGGCCTTGATAAGGCTCTCGCAGGTCTCGCCCGCGGCGGCGTAGGTGTTCATATCGGCCATCAGATAGACCTTCTTCGCGCCGTAGCCGAGTATCACCTCGGGCAGCCTTTTGACTGCTCCCTTCTCTATTATAACTTTATCGATGGGGGCGGCGTGCTCCTTTTGGCAGGCGCAGCCCGTAATAACGTTTTTAAAATTTGAAATTTCCATAATGTCCTCCGTGAAAATCAATCAGATTGATTATACCACATTCTGCCGCTTTTTTCAAGCGAAATGCGAAATTTTTGCGGCCTTTGTGACCTCCGAAAAAACTTTCGCGAAAATGTATAATTTTTATTGACAACCTGATCATTTTATGGTAAAATGCAACAAAATCAAGGCGTTTTTTTCCTTGATCCCATAATAAAAATCGGAGGATTTCTCTATGGTTAAAGTAATAATGCAGTACGATCCCGACATAGTGAACCTTGCGGGATACGGACTCGAAGAGACCCTGAACACTCTTTTCTGGGACTTCGACCACGGCAACGCCCGCGCCGATATCGTGCTGTGGGAAACCCACAGATTTCTCCCCTGCGAATGCGCCAGCGACAACTGGGACGTTTACAAGACCTTCGTTGAGCGCGGCATCGATATGATGCAGATCATCATTGACGAGACCCACAAGCGCGGCATGAAGGCCTATTGGCACCACCGCTTCTGCGAGGTCAGCCGCGAGGATTCGGTCGACCCCGTTTGCGAAAAGCGCGCACACCCCGACTGGACCATCAAAACCTGGGAATGCACCATGTGGAATCTGGCCGCCCCCGGACTCCGCGATTTCAAGCTTGATTATTTCCGCAAAATACTTTCAAAATATAAATTTGACGGAATGTGCATCGACTTTCTCCGCCATCTTCCCTGCCTGCCCGTGGGCGATCAGTGGGAATACCGCGACTGTGCCACCGACTTCATCCGCCGCACCAAGGCGCTCATTGACGAGCTCTGCCCCGGCACGAAGCTTGGCGCAAAGCTGCCTGAGAACGGTCGCGCCTGCCGCGTGGACGGCTTTGACGTGGAAAAATGGGTGGCTGAGGATCTGATCGACTTTATGGTTGCGGGCTCGCGCTCCAGCTCCTCCGACGTCAAGTGGTTCAAGGGCATCACCGAGGGCAAGGACGTTGAGATCTACCCCTGTTGGGACACCTGGCACGCCTCCGATGCCTCCCATTGGTCGGACGATGCCTTTTACCGCGGCATTTTCTACAACTGGATAATGCAGGGCGCGGACGGTATCGTCGGCTTCAACTACCGCGCGATGCCCACCGATATTTTCAAGGCTCTCTTCTGCAAGAATGGCGAGGATCAGCCCGTTCTTATGGTTCGTGAGTTCCGCGATTTCGTCCGCCAGTTCGACGAGGCTCAGGACCCGACACTTCCCAAAATATATCCCGTCGAGCGTCGCGGCGGCTATCCATACGGCACGGGCGCGGGCGGCACCAACTGCTTTGCTCCCCTTCCCCTGCGCCTTGAGCCCGGCGTTCCCACCGCTCTCCCCATTCAGACTCAGCACGTAGAAAATCTCAGGCTCCGCCTCGTCATTTCGGGCGAGCGTGCCGATACACGTTTCCGCGTAAAGCTGAACGGTGTGGCCTTCGAGATGCTCTCCGAGGATCACGAGCACATTGACGACCGAATCTGGTGGCCCAAGCCCCAATACAACTCGGGCGCCCACAAAAAGGCCTGCACGCCGAATCCGTCAAAGCTCCTCGAAATGTATTTCGCCGTTCCCGACGGAGTTTTTGCCCCCGGCGACAACACCCTCACAGTATGCGCCACCACCGGCTGTAACGTGGAGCGCGCCGAGCTGATATATACGCCCTGCTGAATTTCATATTTATAAAAAATAGAGACCCCTTTTGGCAAAAAGGGGTCTCAAATCATTAATTACAGCTTATGATATATGGGTTTTCGGTTTTCAAAGGTGCAAACGTAACCAAAGACATCGCGGCAGATCCCGATGGCCTCGTCGGCATACTGACCCACGCGGGCAACGTCGTGAGCATCCGAGCCCACGGTTACGATCTCGCCCCCAAGCTCGCGGAAGCGACGGATGACGGTCGCATCCGGCAGAAAAGCGCCCAGCTTGTCCCGTCCGCTGGTGTTGATCTCGATTCCCTTCCCGTTCTCGGCGAGGGTACGCAAAATGCTATCAATAATTTCGGCGTGATCGGCATATTCGATCAGCCTTTTTTCTTTGTTCGGCGGGCATTTCGAGGCGTAGGTCAAATGCCCCAGCACGTCGAAATCGCGGTGGATGCGCACGCACTCAAGAGTGGTCTCAAGATACTCGGCAAAGGCGCGATCCACGGTCTTGTCCTCCCAAAAGGGCGGCGTGTATATCTCAAACTCGCCCACGTTGTGGACAGAACCGATAATAAAATCAAAGCTCCGCTGCGAGAGCAGCCACGTAAGCTTCTCTGTATTGTCGGGCTGCAGGCCGAACTCCGCGCCGCGGCGGACGAGCACCTCTCTGTCGGTCAGCCCGTCATAGACGGCGGCGTAGGTGTCGAGGTCAAAGGCCTCCTCCACGCCTTCGTAGAAAACGCTGTGATCGTAATGGTCGGTAAAACAGATCTCGCGCAGTCCCCTCTCGCGGGCGGCGCGAACCATATCGGCCGCGCGCTCCTCGGAATCAAAGGAAACGCTGCTGTGCATATGAAAATCAAACATCTTTATTCTCCAAATTCAATTACCCGTTAATTATAACACACCGCCGCGGATTTTTCAATAGCCGCGACGTCATTCCCTGCTCTTTTTTCGGTACTCGGCGGGAGAGAGACCCTCCTTTTTTATAAATGCGCGTGTCAGGTGCGAGGCATCGTAAAAGCCTGAGGATTGAGCGATCTCGGCCACGGGCAGAGCCGTTTCGGTCAGCATATTCCGCGCCAAAGACAGACGGTAGGAGAGGATGAACTCTCCGGGTGTGGCACCCATAGTTTCCCTGAAGCGGGCAATGTACGCGGTGCGCGACGTCTGCGCCAGCCGCGCAAGATCACCGACCCCGAGCTTTTCTCGGTAATTATCGTAAATATAGGTCACGCTTCGCATAAACGCGCCGTCACTCTCGTCGCTCGCGGCATCCCCGTAGGCCGAGCAAAGGTCGGCTATAAGCATCATGGCATTGCAGTTGGCAATAATGGCATCGGCGGCACGGTCGGTATCCGAATATGCCGTGAGAGCCGAAAGCCGAGGGCTCAGCCCTTCAAGCTCGCGCTGACTCAAGTGCAGATAGAGCTTTGCCGCCGTTTTTTCGCGCATAAAGGGCTCGGCGCGAAAAAGTGCCGAAAACGCGGGCAGAGTCTGCAGCTCGGGCAGATTTCGCTCAAAAAATGCGGGACTGAGCAGTATGTGATAAACGTCAAAGCCCTCACCGCCCGCGTAGCCGTGCATAATGTGCGGCGGCAGAATGAAAACGTCGCCCACCTCGGCCGAGGTGCGACGGCCGCCGATATAATGCATCCCGCAACCGCGCAGAATAATATTTATTTCGTAAAATTCCTGCTCGTGCATTCCTATGCTGTAATCTCTTTGCACGAATCCGCGCACGGCAGCGCGCCCTGTGCGGAATATGTCCTCCACCCGCCAATGTGGATGGCGTTCGGAAAGCTTTAGCCTTTCGGGGTACATTTTTCCTCCGTTTTGTACTGCTTTACATTGATTTATGTACTATTGTACATTGATTATATCATATTTCCGTGATAAAATCAAGTCATAAAAGACTTTTTTGGAGATAATATGAATTTCAGCGAAAGAATGGAAAAAATACTCGCGCTATATTCCGAGCGCATTGAAAACCCGCCGCAGAGCACCTATAAGCACGATATCCACGCCCTTGCCCTCGGCAAGTACGCAAGCCTTGATCAGTGGGAAAAGATCGCACGCGCCAACGCCGAGGCACTTGTCAGCCAGCCCGTGATGATCGAACAATTCGACCGAATCATCGGTCGCGTCTACCACAAAAACGAGCAAAAGCCCGAGGCCATCGCCCCCGATCTTGACGACAAGACCGAGGCGCAGAGTCGAATGGACGAGATATACGAGGGCTACGCCGAGCTTTGCGAGTATCAGCTTGCCACGGGCGGCGTTCCGGGTCACATCGCCTGGGATTGGAACTCCCTTCTGCTTCAAGGCACCGAGGGCTTTCGCCGCCGCTGTGAGGACGGGCTTTCGCGCCACGCGGGCGACAAAAAGAGCGAGGAATTTTACTGCGGCGTGATGATAATGCTCGACGCGCTTGACGAGTGGAATGATCTCCACGTGGCCGAGCTTGAGCGGCTGGGCATGGCCGAGGAGGCCGAGATCTGCCGCCGCGTGCCGCGCTACCCCGCCCGAACCTTCCGCGAGGCACTTCAATGCTTCTTTTTCCAGCACATCGCGGTGATCAAGGAAAACACCTTCGGCGGAAACAGCCCCGGACGGCTTGACTACTACCTTTGGACCTATCTTGAGGCCGACCTCGCCGCAGGGCGATGCACTCTCGACGAGGCGCGCGAGCTGATTGAAGAGCTGTTCTTACGCATCGACGAGCGCATTTATTGGGCTCACGGTTGGGGCGAGACCGTGGTGGTGGGCGGCACCGCGCCCGACGGCAAGAGTGCCGTCAATCCCCTTTCCTATATTATGATCGAAACGGTTATGAAATACGATATCGCCCACCCGTGGGTCTATGCCCGCCTGACCAAGGATCCCCCTGCCGATTTCGTCGACCTCTGCGCCGATTACGTGGCCAACGGCGGCAACCGCGCCCAGATAATCAACGATGAGGCCGTAATGTCCGCGCTGATGCACAACGGCGTGACCTATGCCGATGCGGCCGACTATTTCTGCGGCGGCTGTATGGAGGTGGGCGTGCAGGGTAAGACCTCGGATTTCCTATTCACGGGCTTTCATAATATCCCCATGCTCCTTGAACTCTGCATCACGGGCGGCTACTGCCTGACGAATAAAAAGCAGCTCGGGCACTTCTCTGCCCGTCCGCTGACCGAGTTTGAGTCCTTTGAGGATTTTTACGCCCAATTTATTGAAAAAGCAAGGCTTACGATGCACGCAAACCTTGCCTATCAGGATATGCTCAGCGAATATTCGGAGAAGGCGCGACCCTCCTACCTGCTCTCCTCGATGATCGACGATTGCCTCGACCGCGGGCGCAATATGCACGGCGGCGGCGCGCGTTATCACGATTACGGGGCTTCGTTCATCGGCATTCCCAACGCCGCCGACTCGCTTTACGCCATACGTCGGGCGGTTTTTGAGGATAATCTCTGTACCGCGCGCGAGCTGACGGACGCGCTGGCCGCCGACTTTGAGGGCTATGAAGAGCTGCGCCGCAGACTTGTAGCTCTGCCTAAATTCGGGCAGGAAAACGAGGAGGCCGACGCTATGATGGCGCGGCTGTCGGCCGATCTTTCGAATATTTACGCCTCTTATACAAACCGCTTCGGCGGCAACGGCAAGCCCGTCATCCTCTCCTTCGTCTGGGCTCCCGTTGCAGGTAAGCTCCTCGGTGCCACACCCGACGGACGGCACGCAGGCGTGCCCGTGGCGCAGGCCGTCACCCCCCAAGGGATGGCTATGACCGAGGGCATCACCGCCGCCATGAACTCCTGCGAAAAGCTCCCCTTCGAGCTTTTCACGGGCGGCGCGACGACTATGTGGGATCTTGACCACACGGCAGTCAGCGTTCCCCTCGTGCGCGCGCTCCTGCTCTCGTTCTTCGCGCAGGGCGGTCAGTTCTTCCAAGGCAACGTCACCGACGTTCAGGATCTCATCGAAGCACAGCGCGACCCCGAAAACCACCGCTCCCTCGTGGTCCGCGTGGGCGGATATTCCGCGCGCTTCATTCAGCTCAAGCCCGAGCTCCAGAACGAGATCATCAACCGTTACAGACACAAGACTTAAAAGCGTGCTCGCGGCAGAATTGACTTGACTCGTCGCGCCGTTCGTGGTATAATTATCCTGCAAACCCACAAAGGAGGCATACTATGCTCAAAAACACCGTGCGCCGCGCGACCGTCGCAGACATTCCCCGTATAAACGACCTGCTCCGTCAGGTGCTTGAGGTTCATCACAGCGGCCGACCCGACCTTTTCCGCGGCGGCGCGAAGAAATACACCGACGAACAGCTTGAAATTATCGTAAACGACGACACCCGCCCCATTTTTGTGGCCGAGGACACTAACGGCCGCGTGGTGGGATACGCCTTCTGCATTTTCGTCTGCCACGAAAACGATAACATCCTCACCGACGTCAAGACACTTTATATCGACGATCTCTGCGTGGACGAGACCTGCCGCGGTCAACACGTGGGGCGTACACTTTACGATCACACGGTGGCCTTTGCCCGCGAGAGCGGGTGCTACAATCTGACCCTCAACGTGTGGTCCTGTAACCCCTCCGCCCTGCGCTTTTACGAAAAGCTGGGCCTTGTGCCGCAAAAGATCGGAATGGAAAAAATACTTTAAAACAAAATCACCCGTCGACAGTAATAAACACTGTCGACGGGTGATTTATTTAAGGCTCAAAGTGTATCAAGCCTTGCACACTCGGTGGGACATAAGCCCGATAGATCAGTCCTTCTTGTATCCGATATTCTTGGGCTTGGCGGGATCGAAGGTGCAGTTGCAAATAGAAGCAACAAGGCCGTAAATTCCAAGTGTCACCGCGCTGAGGAGTATGTAGCAACCGGTTCTGGAGGTGTATCCTGCAGGCTTAAGAGTAGAGTGGTTGATTATTATGCTTCCGATCCATCCGAGGAAAAACGTAAGCAAAAAGCGAACTACATTTTTGTTATCCATTTTAATCTCCTTTCCGCCGCCTTGCGGCGGCACAAAAATCTGTTGAAAAACGCGGCCGCCTCGCGGATCGGATTTTTGATCCGAAAGCGTTTTTGCCTTGCGTGAATAGATAAACGCACCGTATAGGTGAATGAACTTTCACGCTATCTCCTGTGCGATATTATTTGACAGCCTTTGCGTTAATATTTGCTGAAACCCCACCGAAAGCTACCCCAAATGACTGTCGTAAAATATTATAACCTGTTTTAGGTTAAAAGTCAATACCCTGAAACAGATTAAATATAATATATTTGTATTTAATCTGCGAAGGAGAGTTATATGTATCCCAGAATAAGAGATCTGCGTGAAGACAAAGATATGAATCAAACTCAATTAGCAAAAATACTCGGAATGTCACAAACCGGCTATTCTAAATATGAAACGGGCGAAAACGATATTCCAACTGCCATTTTAATTAAGCTGGCAAGATTTTACAATACAAGCATAGACTATCTGCTCGGCGAAACCAATAATCCCAACAGATATCAATAAAAGCTCGGCGTACCTCATTCAGCGGGTACGCCGAGCTTTATTTTATTCGATATAGGACATAAGCACCTTCGACGTATCGACGATATACTTAGCCAGCGCCTCGCGTGAGGCCTCGGGTATCCTTGTCGTAGCGATCTCAAAGTTCATAAGCCCGTCAAAGCCCGTAAGAGCCAAACCGTACATGGCATCCTTCCAATCCACGTTGCCGATGAAGGGCGGCACGTGATCGTCGCCGATGCCGAAATTATCGTTAACATGGATCACGCGCAAGCGCCGTCCCACGTAAGCCAGCCCCTCGGACTGTCTGATACCGCAAATGTTGGCGTGTCCGAAATCCCAACAAACGCCGATACCGAGGGCATCCGCCACGTCGCAAAGCTCCTCGGGGGTCTGGCAATATCTGTGGGAGGCCACGAAGGTAGGTATGACTCTCATATTCTCCACCACCACGTTGACGCCAAGCTTTGCGGCCTGCTCCGCATATGGCGACAGATGGCGCATGACCGATTCGTACTGCTCTGCCCTGTTAAATGCTTTAAGCGGAACGGTTGGCGCGTTGGGATGCATAACGGCATAGCCCGCACCGACCGTTTTTACCGCCTCAATGGCGCGGCGCATACGCAGGTCAAAGCGCTCGTAAGCTTCTCCCTCAAGGGGCGCGCCCGCCATAATATAGGGCAGATGGCATACCTCAAAGCCCATTCCTTGACTCTCGGCATCGGCGGCGATCTTTTCCACCGTCTCGCGCCAATCCTCGGCCAGAAGATCGGGCATACCGAGGTTCAGATCCAGCGCATCAAAGCCCATCCGCTTCTGAAAAGCCACCTCGTCGCTCATATATTTCAAAATATTTTCCCTCGAACCTCCGTGAAGATTGACGGTCGAGCTTATACGCATCTTTTTCATCCTGTTCTCCTCATTTTTGTTATATTAATTTCACCGCCGTCAAATCAGCGGTGCAATAATTCCCTCAAAATACTCGGTCAGCTCCTCGGGCGTTTCCTTCATACCGCGCCCAAGCCACCAGCTCACCGTCTCAACAAAGGACGCCGAAATGTGGTTGACCAAAAAATCCTCGGGTAAGTGCGACTCGCGGAGCTTGCCCGTGTCGGCAAACTGGGTCTTGACCAGCTTTTTCAGATTTGTCTTGAAATACCGCAAAAACATTTCGTTGTTCTGCGAGGCAAGCAGGGAGAGGATGTTGCGGTCGTTCTCCTGCAGATGGCGCAGAAGGTGCAAAAAGACCGAATCGTCAGCACTTCCGTAGGTGCAATGATAATGCCCGTGGGGCAGGCCCATTGCCGTGTCGATTATGTGCCCGAAAAGCTCCTCGCAAAGGTCACGCAGAAGATAGTCCTTGGTCTCGAAATGCGAATAAAAGGTGGCGCGGCCGATGTCGGCCTCGTCGATTATCTGCTGCACCGTGATCTGATTGTATGCGTGGCGGCCAAGCAGGCGCGTGAATGCGTCAAAGATGGCGTCCCGCGTTTTTCTTTGTCTTCTATCCATGTTTACCCCCATTCGCCGCCCTTCGGCGGCACGAAATTCAACTAAAAACGCGGCCGCCTCGCGGATCGGATCTTTGATCCGAAAGCGTTTCTGCCTTGCGTGAATAGATAAACTACCGGCAACGGCGAGTGAACTTTCACGCTTATCCCCAGACAAAATCAAGAATTTGTTCGGTAAAATACATTCCTTTTAAATTGAATGTTGATTTTTTGCCCGAGCTAATATATACTGATACCGTACAAGATGTTCGGTATCGGATATATTATACCGAATTTAATTCATTCTGTCAATAGGAGAGACAAAAAATGAAAAGAATCAAAGAATTTATATCAAGCGTCCCCATGACCATCGTGGGCGGCGTATTCTTGGTGCTCAGCTTTGTGTTGCCCATGCTGAACGTAAAATCTCCCGTTGACCCCGCGTGGGTCACGGTGATCATCAGCGGCCTGCCCCTGCTCTATCTCGCCGTGTGGCGCATCATCTACAACCCCGGCATCAGCAAGATCTCATCGGCTCTGCTGATCACCGTGGCAATGATCGCCGCCATCGTCATCGGCGACCTTTTCGCGGCTGGCGAGGTGGCCTTCATTATGGCACTCGGCGAGATCCTTGAGGATCTGACCACCGACCGCGCCAAGCGCGGTCTGAAAAAGCTGATCGGCCTTGCCCCCACAAAGGGACGGCGCATCAGGGACGGGCGTGAGGAAATGATCAACGCCCAAGAAATAGAGTGCGGCGACATTCTCCGAATCCTGCCCGGCGAAAGCATCCCCGTGGACGGCGTCATCGTCAGCGGCGAGACCTCCGTGGATCAGTCGGTTATGACGGGCGAATCCCTGCCCGTGGATAAGGCGGTGGGCGACGAGGTCTTTTGCGGCACCGTCAACCGCTTCGGCGCCATCGACATCCGCGCCACTAAGGTGGGTGAGGACAGCTCCCTGCAAAAGCTAATCCGTATGGTCAAGGAGGCCGAAAACAAAAAGGCCCCCATGGCGCGCATTGCCGACAAATGCGCAAGCTGGCTCGTCCCCGTTGCTATGCTCATTGCCATCGTCACGGGCATCGTAACGCAGAACGTCACGAGAGCCGTCACCGTCCTCGTTGTATTCTGCCCCTGCGCGCTGGTGCTGGCCACGCCAACGGCAATTATGGCCGCCATCGGCCAGGCCACCAAGCACGGCGTCATTATCAAATCGGGCGAGGCCCTCGAGAAAATGGGCAAGGTTGACACCGTTGCCTTCGACAAGACCGGAACTCTAACCCACGGTCGCCTTGAGGTCTCCGACGTTATTTCCTTTGACAGCAAAACCGACGAGAGAGCTCTGCTCTCCCTCGTCGCCTCGGCCGAGGCAAAGAGTGAGCATCCGCTGGGACGCGCCATCGTTGCCCACGCGAGGGCGGCGGGAGCCGAGCTCGTCGAGTCCGACAGCTTTAAGATGACCGCGGGCCGCGGCATCTGCGCCGAGGTTTCGGGTCGCACCCTTCTCTGCGGCAACGAGAGCTTTCTGACCGAAAGCGGCGTCACCCTTGACGTGGGCACGTCCTCCGCCCTTGAGGAGCTTCGCACCCAGGGCAAGGCCTCGGTGATCGTGGCCGAGGGCGGAAGATGCATCGGAATCGTGGCACTGTCCGACGTGCTCCGCCCCGAGGCGGCAGAGATGGTGGCAAAGCTCAAAGATATGGGCACCACCGCCGTGCTCCTTACGGGCGACAACAAAATGACCGCCGATTATTTTGCCGAAAAGGTGGGCATCTCCGAGATCCGCGCCGAGCTTTTGCCCGAAGAAAAGGTTAAAAACGTGGCGGCTCTGCAGGAGAGCGGCCGGCGTGTCTGTATGATCGGCGACGGCGTCAACGATGCCCCCGCCCTCAAGACCGCCGACGTGGGCGTGGCCATGGGAAGCATGGGCAGCGACATTGCGGTGGAGGCCGCCGATATTGCCCTTATGAGCGACGATATCGGAAGGATCCCCTACCTCAAGCGGCTCTCGAACGCGACGGTGCGAACCATCAAGTTCAGCA
The DNA here is from genome assembly GCA_017451545.1 of Clostridia bacterium. Classification (GTDB taxonomy): domain Bacteria; phylum Bacillota; class Clostridia; order Oscillospirales; family CAG-272; genus RGIG3994. Next base: position 13,521 of record JAFTOB010000070.1, read on the forward strand.
TCACTCTGTCGATGCTGATAAACTTCTTGGCCGTCGCGCTGTCGGTGCTGGGCGTGCTCAACCCCACCACGGGTGCGCTGGTGCATAACGCAGGCTCCTGCTTCGTGGTGCTCATCGCCGCCCGGCTTTACGACAGAAAATTTGATAAATAAAGCTGTTGACAATATTATCCGCCTGTGATATAATGGTCTTACGGATCGGGGACGGCACCCATAATTAAAAACAGCACCGGCAAGCATTGCAAATCAAAGCAAAGGGGGCGACACCCATAGAAAAAAACGTTATTGTTGTTGATGAGCAGGGCAACGAATATGAAGCGACCTACCCAAAAAGGGCGAAGGGTCTCGTTAAAAACGGCAGGGCACGCTTCGTGAGTGAAAACAAAATATGCCTTGCGTGTCCGCCGAATGAAAATTTGGAGGATAATAAAATGTCAGAAGATACTAATGTTAAAAATGTTGAAGCTACCGAATGCACAAAGTTCACAATAGAGTACATTTTGGTGCAGCTTGAAAAGGTCAGAGAAGACAGTGCTTACATTCTTGAAGCACTCAGTAAGCTTGAGTGTGTGACCACGGGCGGCTCCGGAGATATCGGTGCGGCGGAAAAGGCAAAGGGAATAGCGGACGTTGTCCGGTGCCGCGAAACCACAAACCAACAGCTCCTTCGATTCTACGAAAAACTGTACGACGACATCAAGGCTGAAGCAGCGAGAACAAACGATCAAGCGGAAAAGATCGGCTTGATCAAGAGCGCCTTTGATCAGAACATGGCATTCATAAACGAAGGTGGTCTTGATGCGGACGATCAGTCTGCCGCTTTGACCTACGTAACCGACAAAATAGCCGAGCTTATCAAAACGGTTATCGTAAGATCCGCAGACGAAAGCGAGGAGCAAAAGAACAAGCGTAGGGAATTTCTTGATTTTGTTTCAAAGACCACGGTGACTGCCAACGGTGCGGCCACCGAGGGCACAGTTGTTTCACTTCCCGATTTCGACAATATCTGGAAGACCGTGTTCTTAGGCAGTTAAAACCTAATAACCCAACCCCGAGGGCCATGCCCTCGGGGATTTTTTGCCCTCGGGGCAATTAAAATGGGAGAAAGATAAATCGGAGTTTGAAGGGGTTCAACGGATCTCACCCAATCCACCAAACAACCGGTTACAGGTGTCTCGTCCCTACCCCTCGGGGGGCGCGAGGGGTCGACCGCTTTTGCGGTCGGGGGTGTGGGTGGGGGCTCGCGGGTGGATGAGCGGCGAAGATGCGCGAACAGAAATATCGCTTTGCCCGTCCTGTTTGTTTGCGCGGCCTGAAAAACAAGCCAAATTTTAGGTATTTCATACCCAAAATTTCGCTTCTTTTTCACTGAAGCAAGGGCCGCGGGGCTGGGGGTGTTTTGCCCGTGCGCGGGCGACCAACGGGTTGCCGTTGGATCGCAAAAAACTTTTGAAAAAGTTTTATCAAAACTTTCAAAAAAGGGTTCAGCCTAAACCTTCAAACTCCGATTTATCGGTCTGCCTAATTAAATAAAATCGAAAACCGAAGGTTTTCTTCCTTAACGTTGCCGCAGGCAACATATCACTCGCGCATCGCGCGAATATCACGCGCCGCAGGCGCATATCACTCGTCCGAAGGACGAATATCACTTGCCGCAAAGCGGCAACCAAAAAAGAGCCCGAAGGCTCTTTTTTGGCTCTATCTTTCGCAGTCAAAACGCGTGCCGATCCGCTTGACCTCCACCCGTCCCGCCGTCATTTCGGCCACTTTTCGACATACGTCCCCACACTTTTCCTCGCGGACGGCGAATTTCACCTCCACGTCGGCGGCAAAATCCACGCTGTCGACAATGGCTCCGAATTTCGGCAGCTCGTTTGAGATCTTCGGGTAATCCGAATAGGTGCAAGTGAATCCCAGCTCGGCAAAGCTCTCGTAGGTCACGATGCCCGCCGCCGTCACCGCCTCGGCCGCCGCCTTTGAATAGGCGCGGACAAGTCCGCCCGCTCCCAGCAGAATACCCCCGAAATAACGGGTCACCACCACGCACACGTCGCAGGCTCCGCTCTTTCTGATGGCGTCAAGGGTGGGCATTCCCGCCGTTCCCTGGGGCTCGCCGTCGTCCGAATAGCGCGCCAGCACGCCGCCCTTCATATAATAGGCCCACACGTTGTGGGTGGCGTCGGCAAATTCCTTCTTTTTCTCTTTGACGAACCGCATCGCCGTCTCCTCGTCGGTGCACGGGATGGCGTGGCCTATGAAAAGCGACCGCTTTTCCTCAAACTCGATGGTCGCAGGGTGCGCCACCGTAACGTATACGTCACTCATAATCGTCCTCTTGGGGCTCTGCGTAGCCCTGAACGTATTTCTTCATCTGTCCGCGCACCTTGGCGTCCAGCACCGCCGTTACGGTTATGGAATCGTTGCCGTATTCCACGTCCTCCACCACGGCGTTTTTGTAAAGCTGATTCAGCACGCCCGCCTCGCGGTTGGGAATTATCAGCGTCTCGCGGCTGTGACCGCCCAGCACCAAAGCCTCGAGCTTTCCGACCAAGGTCTCGATCCCCTGCCCCGTCACCGCCGAAATATAGACCACGTTTTCGGGCATCTGCACGCCGAAGCGACCCACGTTTGCGTTGCCGCGGTCGCATTTGTTAAAGACGTACAGCATGGGCTTGCCGCCCGCGCCGAGCTCGGTCAGGGTCTGCTCGGTCACGGCGATCTGCTCGGCAGACTCGGGATCCGACGCGTCGGCCAGAAGGATGAGAATATCGGCGTAGACCGCCTCCTCCAGCGTGGAGCGGAAGGCCTTGACAAGCTGATGGGGCAGCTTGCGGATAAAGCCGACCGTGTCGGTCAGAAGTATGGGCGTGCCGCCCGGAAGGGTGAATTTGCGCGTGGTGGGGTCGAGGGTGGCGAAGAGCTTGTCCTCGGCCAAAATGCCCGCGTCGGTCAGGCGGTTGAGCAGGGTGGACTTGCCCGCGTTGGTGTAGCCCACGATTGCCACCTTCGGCACTCCGCTGCGGTCGCGGGAGGCGCGCATTGTCATACGGGTGCGCTCCATTGCCTCAAGCTCGGCCTCAAGGGCGGTGATGCGACGGCGCACGTGGCGGCGGTCGCTTTCGAGCTTGGACTCACCGGGGCCTCGCGTGCCGATTCCGCCGCCGAGACGGGACATCTCAACGCCGTGACCCGTCAGTCTCGGCGCGGTGTAGCGGAGCTGGGCCAGCTCGACCTGGAGCCTTCCCTCCCCCGTTTTTGCGTGGAGGGCGAATATATCGAGTATCAGCATTGTGCGGTCGATGACCCGCACGTCGCCGAGCACGTTTTCAATGTTTCTTATCTGCGAGGGCGAAAGCTCGCTGTCAAAAACGGCGATCTCCACCCCGTTGTCGCGGCAGAGCCAATAGAGCTCGCCGAGCTTGCCCTCTCCGATGAGGGTGGCGGGGTTGGGCGATTGGAGCTTCTGGGTCAGGCGGATGGTTGCCTCGCCGCCCGCCGTTTCAAGCAGACGGGTCAGCTCGTCGAGGGAGGTGTTGACGCTCTCCTCGGTCTCGCCGCCGGTGATTATGCCCACCAGCGCGGCGCGGCTGTATTCTCTTTTTTCTTCGGACATAATGACCTCCTTCGGCCTACGGTAAACGAAACCCGTTCAGCCATTTTTGAAAGTTTTTGCAATTCACGGAGGGGCGGCCGGATTCAGGCGAGAGGCGTCAGATACGGCAATCCCCCAAGAAAGCAATATGGGCAGAAAAATCTGCCCATATACGTCGATTATTTGCTTGCTTCGAGACGCTTCTTGAACTTGTCCACACGTCCGCCTGCGTCGACGAACTTCTGCTTACCCGTAAAGAAGGGGTGGCACTTGGAACAGATTTCAACCTTCATCTCGCCGCCCTTGGTGGATCTGGTAACTACCTTTGCACCGCAAGCGCAAGAAATGACGCACTCCTCATACTGGGGATGCAGTCCCTCTTTCATATCTTTCACCTCCGTTAACGGCCCCGTCGCTCTCTGGCTGTTAGCCGTAATGAAGGTATTATACCACAACACTTTCCATTTTGCAATAGCTTTTTGAAAAAATTTAAAAATCTTTTTGGGAACACGTCGGGCTCTTCCCCTGTTTATTTTGCAAAAAGCCGGGAACTCACCGATAAATCGGGTCGGGGCCGCCCGACAGCGGAAAATCGGGTGACGGCCGGGCGCCCCGGCGGGCAATGATCGGGTGACGTGATCTTTAATCGTACACAATCACCCGACGGTGATGTGAGCGATAAATCGGAGTTTGGCGTTTAATCTAAACTCATTTTTGAAAGTTTTGATAAAACTTTTTCAAAAGTTTTTCGGGAGCCGGCGCCGAAACGCCGGTCGCCCGCGCA
>JAFTOB010000071.1 GCA_017451545.1 Clostridia bacterium
AATATCGCTTTGCTCAACCTGTGTGCTTTGCGCGGCCTGAAAAACAAGCCAAAAATTAGGTACTTTGTACCCAATTTTTCGCTTCTGTTTCAACGAGCAAGGGCCGCGTGGAGCTTTTCGAGCTCTGCGGAGCTCGACCGGCGTTTCGGCGCCGGCTCCCGAAAAACTTTTGAAAAAGTTTTATCAAAACTTTCAAAAATGGGCTCAGCTTAAACTTCAAATTCCGATTTATCGGTGACATCCCGGTTACAGCCTTTGAACGAAGCAAATCAAAACATAAGAGGTCGGTTCGTTCGAACCGACCTCTTATGTTTTATCTAAAGCATATGAAAGAGCACTCACTTGTCTGCAGACTCATCGGGCAAAGTCAAAATACCTCCCTCGCCGGCAATTTCAAGCCACTTCTTTCTCATTTTTTTGTAGGCGGGTCCGCCGTAATCGTCAATACTCCTTTTTTGCTTTGCCATAAGCATTTCGCCGTTCGAAAAAGATATTATCACGGGCAATCTGAAATACTTATGCTCGTGCCGAAGATTCCCGTCCACAAAGGCATCAAGCCACTTGTCCCTCTCGTCCACACAAATTATCAATACAACGCGGATCGGGTGCAATGGTGGTGCGGAGGCATCTAAATTCAGCATATGTGGAAGAATTTCATTAAAATACAGCCGCTCCGGATATCTGACCTCGCCTTTGAGATCCACCACCATAAAGCAATTATGCCCTTCACCGATAATGTATTTTCTTCTGTGGAAAAGATAAACATTTGAGCTGACACGCTCCATTATTTTGAGCTTGTGCTTTGGTAACGCCTTCTTGAGAACGTCAATCACATCGTCAATGCTTCTGCAGGTAACCTCAAATTGCTCGGGCTTCACATTCTTTTTTGCCGATATCTTGGGCTCCTTTACCTTGTCGGGCGCGGTTTTGCTGTTTTCGGTCACAAACTCGCGCCTGCGTAACAATCCAATCAGAACAAGGGCCACGGCTAAAACTACATAAATTATGCGCTTTGGATCAGAGAAAGCAGCAATAATCGCAGAGGCAACAATTCCTGCACATACCGTGACGGCCACAGCCAAAGCAAAATTCTTTTTACTCTTCATAAATTCATTTCCTCATTATTACTCGTTGCGCCCTTTAACGTACTCCGACGGCAGCTTGCCGATGTGGCGCTTGAAGGTGCGCGAAAAATATGAAAGATTCTCAAAGCCGCAGGTGGTGGCCGCCTCGGTGACGGTGGCACCGCCCGTCAGCATATGCCGCGCCTCCTTGCAGCGGAGCAGATTCAGCGAATCAAAAATGGTCATACCCGTGAAAAGCTTGAACTCTCGGGACAGGTGATATTTACTGACCCCCACGTGCTCGGCCACCTCGTCGAGGGTGATGGGCTCGGAAAAATGGTTCTGCATATAGGTCATTACCTTCTTTACGCGGCCCGACGCAACTGCTCGTGAGCGCTGATCCACGCTGTCGCTCTCGTCGTCCGCAAGATAATCGCGGCATAGGATGGTCAGAATGCCCATAATATCGCGGTAGACCGCAAGGCGGTCGGGCAGGTTGCCGTGATTGACCCGCGCGCGGCTGAAATTTCTGTTCAGCTCCTCAAAAATACCCGCCAGCTCTCGGTTTCCGTGTGCCACCTCGGAGAAGCGCATGGACAGTATGTCAATGCCGTTGGCCTCGCAGAAGGCGGTATCGATGATCAGGCAATAATAAATCAGATCGTTTCCGTTCTCACTCTCGCAAAGGTGGATGGCGTTGGGGTTGATTATGGCCACGTCCCCCGCTTTGACGCGAAAGCGACCCGAGTCGTAATTCAGATATCCCTCGCCATCGGTAAAGCAGAGCAGCTCAATATTATCGTGCCAGTTGGCCATGGCCTTGATCTTCTTTATTGAATCCTTGTGAAAGAAAAAAGGCATACGGCTGTCGGGGAAAATGTGGGTCTCGTGTATGTAGGTTTTGATATGTGTGGTCATATGCGCCTCCGATGAGCAATATTGTGTCAAAAAACGGCAATATGAGTATTGAAATATCGTTTATTATATTATAAAATAAAAATGGAAAATAATCAAGACCTGCAAGATAATTTTATTTGAAAAGGAGAAAGCTTATGTACAATTTTCCCATCGGTGTGATCCTCGAGTCCTTCAGAACCGACAGAAGCACCGCCATAAAGAAGGCCGCCGCCATCGGCGCCAACGGCATCCAGATGTATGCCACCAAAGGTGAGAACAGCCCCGAGAACCTATCGGCCGCCGACCGCCGCGCACTGCTTGACGAGGTCAAGAGCAACGGTCTGGTCTTCTCTGCCCTTTGCGGAGACATGGGCCGCGGCTTCGGCAACGCCGAGCTCAACCCCGAGCTTATCGAAAAGTCCAAGCGCATAGTCGACCTGGCTCTCGACCTTGAGACCAACATCGTAACCACCCACATCGGCGTTGTTCCCTTCGACAAGGAGCACCCCAGATACGCAGTTATGCAGAAGGCCTGCCGCGAGCTGGCAGAGTATGCCGACAGCGTCGGCGCCCACTTCGCCATTGAGACAGGCCCCGAAAACTCCTTCGTTCTCAAGGAATTCCTCGACTCCCTCGGCTCCACCGGCGTTGCCGTCAACCTTGACCCCGCAAACCTTTGCATGGTCACAAAGGACGACCCCGTTGACGCCGTCTATAACCTTCAGAAGTACATCGTTCACACCCACGCAAAGGACGGCGTTTGCCTCCACCTCTCCAACCCCGAGTACATCTACAAGGTAGTTCATCCCGTTCCGGAAGGCTTCAGCGGAAAGCAGTGCTTCCGCGAGGTTCCCCTCGGCACCGGTAGCGTTGACTTCCCCGCTTACCTCAAGGCTCTCGAGGACATCGGCTATCGCGGCTTCCTCACCATCGAGCGCGAGGCGGGCGACACACCCGAGGTCGACATCGGAATCGCTTACGACTTCCTCCAAAAAGTAATCAAGGAAAACTAACGCGAAATTTCATTTATCCTTCAGATAAGTTTAACTGTTCGCGTAAGGCAAAAACGCTTTCGGATCAAAAGATCCGAGCCGCGAGGCGGCCGCGTTTTTCAATAATAAATCGTGCCGCCGCAATGGCGGCGGAATGGAGAATAAAATGAAAATTTCCGTCAGCTCTTACTCTTTTAACCAATACATCAAGGCAGGCAAGATGACCCACCTCGACTGCGTGTCGAAGGCCAAGGAAATGGGCTTTGACGCCATCGAGTTCATCGACCTGCCCGGTGAAAATCTCGACGAGCAGCTCACCCTTGCGGGCAAGCTGGCCGAAAAGGCCTCCGAGCTTGGCATCGAGATCAACGCCTATACCATCGGCGCGTCGCTCTACCACGATACACAGGAAGGCTCAGACGCCGAGGTTGAAAGGCTGAAGGGTCAGCTCCGCGTAGCTCAGGCGCTGGGTGCCAAGGTCATGAGACACGACGTTTGCAACAAGCTGGGCAAGACCGGCAACTCCCGCAGCTTTGACCTGATGCTCCCGACGATCGCCGCCAACGCGCGCCGCGTTACCGAGTACGGCGAGACTCTCGGCATCCGCACCTGCTCCGAGAACCACGGCTACGTGGCTCAGGACAGCGACCGCGTGGAGCGTCTCTTCAACGCCGTGGCTCACGATAACTACGGTCTGCTGGTAGATATGGGCAACTTTATCTGCGTTGACGAAAACCCTGCCCTTGCGGTCTCCCGCGTAGCTCCCTATGCCGTTCACGTCCACATCAAGGATATGCGCGTGAGAAGCGCGCCCATTGGTGCTTGCAACCATATGACTCGCGGCGGCAACTATTACTGCGGCACGGCTGTGGGAGAGGGCGACGTTCCCGTCAAGCAGTGCCTTGCCATCATCAAGCGCGCCGGTTACGACGGCTACGTTTCCCTTGAGTACGAGGGCGTTGAGGATTGCATCCCCGCCATTGAGCGCGGACTTGCCAATATCAAGCAGTTCCTTTCCGAAATATGATCGGTTGAAAATCAAAGCAGCTCCGAGCGATGCTCGGAGCTGCTTCTATTTTTCATTCGTGTTACGGTACCAAGCGCCGATAGTCTTGGGATTTCCGGGATCACCCTCAAGGAGCTCCTCGTAATTCTCGACCACCTTTTTGAAGGCGTTTGCGTATTCCTCGATCTGCTCGGGAATGAATTTTTTCAACCACGGCACGCGGAAAACACGCTCGCCGATCCTCTCGGCGTCGGCGAGGTTCTCATCAAGCCGGCGGACGTCGTAATCGGAGTTTGCGATCCTCGTGGGAACTCCATCCCCGTAAACGTCGGCGGTCTGAAATACGGGATGGGTGTGGAGCGCGGCGTTACAACCCGGCAGGCACTTGACAGCTCCCTCGGCGCGCACCGCCTCGCAGAAGCGTGTCACCGAAAGGCCGCCCAGCTCCTCGGGCACGTAAATGCCGTGGGGCAGGTAGAAGCCGCCCATCGTGGTGCCCTCGGATTCGTCGGCACGGTGGGGTCTGATGCCAGGCACGCCCTCAAGCAGATCCCAAAAGCGGTTCATTGCGCGGCGGATCTCCTCGCATCTTTGATCGTAATATTTAAGCTGAACGCGACCGACGGCCGAGCTCATCTGATGCATTCTGAATTTATATCCGCAAAGGGGCAGACCCGTGTAGGGCTTCAGATCGGGGCAGGTGATCTCCTCGTCGGTTCTTTCGTACATTCCGAGTGCCATTGCGTGCTCGTAGATCTCGCGGTCATTGGTAACGAGCATACCCGCCTCACCTATGGCGAAGGCCTTACCCGTCATAAGAGAAATACCCGCCACGTCACCGATGGTACCCAGCATTCTGCCCTTATATTTACCGCCCTGGGCGTGGGAAACGTCCTCAATGACCTTGATACCGTGCCTCCTTGCAATGTCCATAATTCTGTCCATATCGCAGGGGTGGCCGAGATAGTGTACGGCCATGATCGCGCGGGTCTTCGGTGTGATCTTGCGCTCGATATCGTCGGGGTCGATGCAGAGAGTTCTGTCGTCCACGTTGGCGAAGACCACCGTACCGCCGAGGCCGTAGACCTGCAGACAGGATGCCCAATAGGTGATGGTTGGGCAGATGACCTCGTCACCGCGACGAACACCCGCGCCGTACATTGCCGCCATCAGCGAGGAAGTGCCGCTGTTATAGCCGAGGGCGTATTTTACGCCCATCCAATCGGCAAACTCGCGCTCAAATTTCTTGGTTATATCGCTGCCGCTCATATTGCGGTTGCGCAGAACGTCAACAACGGCGGCCTCATCCTCCTCTGTATAGATGGGCCATCTTTCCATTTCGGGGTTGATAGTTTTGACGGCCTTCTCGCCGCCGAAAATTGCTAACTTTGACATTTTTATTTCCTCAATCACTTGTTTTTTCGGAGTATTTCTGTATCTCGAGAGTCTTGCGCGTGGAGGACAGCACCTCGTTCATGGGCAGGATCACGCCGTTCTCGCCCTTGACGAGGCGCAGAAAATCGTCGAGATACTCGCCCTCGTCCACCTCGAAAAGTGCGTGGGGCTCGGGGTCGCCCGCAAGATAGTAAACACCCTCTGTTTTATGTGAAAAGCTGAGCACTCCGCGGGTCCCCCAGATATAAAACTGCCAATAGTAGGGCAGACCGAACTCAATGCCGTCGGGAATGGCATAGGACACGTCGGCTATGATGCCCGCACCGTTCTCGGCCGTCAGCATAAACTGCGCGCAGTCGAGAAAACGTGGCTCGCTTGCCGCCAGCTTGTTCCAGCAACGGGCGGCGTTTATTTTGCCGACCTTGATGCCAAAAGCATAGTCAAGGGCATCGATGCCGTGGATGGCAATATCGTTTATAACACCCCCGTGCATATTTTCTTCAAAATACCAATCGGGGCGGCGACCGTATTGCAGAGGATGCTGACCGCCGAAGGAGACGGCCGCGATCTCGCCCAGCGCACCGCTTTCGTATAGTCGCTTTGCGCCGTTGATCTTCTTGTCGTAGCGCATAGTAAACATACAGCTCACCTTTTTGCCGCTCAGACGCGCCTCGCGCTCGATAAGCTCAAGCTCGTCAAGGGATGTGGTCAAAGGCTTGTCGGCAATAACGTGCTTGCCCGCACGCAGAGCCTTGATCGCAACACCGCCGCGCTCGCCGTAGCGGCCGCCGAGGGCAACCGCATCCACTCTTTCGTCGGCAAGAAGAGCTTCAAGGCTCCTATAATTACAAACGATCCCGTGACCTTCCGCCTCGCGGCGGGCGGCCTCGTTTTCCTCAAATGCACCGAGCACGTTGTATTCGGGATTTTTCACGGCCTCGTCAAACAGGCTGAAGATATGCCCGTGGCGAAGACCTGCAAATGCAATATTTATCATAGCTTATCCCCTTATTTTAAAATCCGAGCCTTTTACAGACGGCGCGCAGAAGGAACTCGTTCCCTTCCCTCGTCATATGTATATCGTCAACTCGCCAGCGTTCAACGGGCAAACCCTCAAAAACCTCGCGGGCGAGGAGCACGTTGGCCGAAAAGCCGAGCTTTTGCATATCAGATACCGCAAGCGCGGCGGCGCGGTCGTACACGCGGCAGGTATCGAGCCCCACGTAGGGCATTCTGTCCTCGTTGGGTGAATCAACGAGATTTGAGGCGGGAGGTGTGATCAAAAGCACCCGACCGTGCGGTGAAGCCTCGAAGATCCTTGACATCAGCTCGGAAAGGTCGCGCCGCATCACCGCAGGGGCGACGCGTATTCTGTCATTAGCTCCCAGCGAGAGCAAAGTGAGATCAGGACGGTACGCCCCTATGCGCTCTTCAAAATTCTCAAGAAAATATTTCGTGTCCTTGCCTCCCACGCCGTTCAGGATCACTTCGTGGCAGACCGAGCCCGCGCCCACCACCGTGAGCTTTTCGCCCGATTTTACCGAGATGCGGATGCTGTGCGTTTCGCGCGACCCATCGCAGGGCAAGCAGACCGAGCACGGCTCATAGCCCGCAAAGCGGGCCGGGTTGCCCGTCAGATCAACACCCTCGGCGACGAGCTTTCCATCTGCAAAGATGTCAATAACGCAACACGTATCGGGTCTTTTCTGGAAATAGAGGACTATTCGGTCGCCGCAAGTCTTCAGCTCAAAGCTCACGTCGCCGTTGGGATAAAGAGTTCTGATCCGACCGCCGAGCATTGCGGTAAAGGGCACGTCGGAGGAATTATCAAGCCCGTCCGTACCCCCGCAATCAAACTCTATCCCGTCACCGTAAACGAAGGCGGGGTCGGAGGTCATCAGATGATCGCGCAGAGCAAAGGACCAGCTCCCCATTCCCGCTCCGCACAGGCAGGCCTCGCCGCGGGGCTCGGAATCGTATGAATATCTGTTATATGCAAGGCTGTCGCCGGTTATAAGTATCTTCATATGGGCTTTCCTTCCTCAATGGCGGCAATCGCCTCGGCAAAGCCCTCTCTGTATTTTTCGTCAAGGGGATGCAGAAAAGGGCCAATATGGCAAAATTCCACGTGACATTCGGGCTCATAGCCGCCCTCGTCAAGTATTCTGTCGCTGACGATGTATGCGCATGCATCGGTATAGCCCATAAAGCAGACCTTCCTGTCACCGAAGGCCGCGCGCACCGCCTGCTTTACGCCGAAGCAGGGCTCGCCGCCCATGGTGGCAACGTAAAGCCCCTTGGCCATTCTGATGACCGAGCAATGAAGCGTCATAGAGCTCGGCAGCTTTTCGTATCCGCCCCCGAGTATATACGCCGAGTTTGCCTTGTCGGGGCAATCTCTGTGATTTTCGAGCTTGCGCGCCCGTTCCTCAAAAAAGGCACGGGGCTTTTTTTCCATCGGCAGCTCTACCCCGAAAGCACGTGACCCGATCGACAGCTCAAAGCCCTCCAGCTTGCCACCGTCCACCCTCTCGCAGACCTCGCAAGCCAATGCCTTCGCAAATTCATCCACGTCGGCAAATGTAAAATCGTTTCTCCATATCTCGGAGAATTTCATATCCTTCGTGATCGTCACGGGACTGCCGTCGGCATTTCTCCGCACCGCTGCGGCAGGTCGGACGTCACCGCAGGCGGACTGGAAAAATAGCGAGGTGCAACCGTAATATTTGGCGTCCAAAAGCTGACAGAGCCGACCCGGATACTCTGCGCTGATGCTGTCACGGGCGGGGTAAAACGTAGGGTGGCAGGCGTAATTTACGGCCACCGAGCGCACCCGACCCTGCGTGTCGCGCACGCAGAAAAGACAAAGCTCGGTGTCGTGGGGATAATCAAAGGAGGGCATATTGGTGAACACACCGTCCACGTTGCCTCGGCGGCTGACGTTCAGGTCGATATTGAACGAGCCGAACTCAATGCTGCCCTCAAAGGTCGAGCACATAGCGCGATCAAGGCAGGTCTTGGCCCGCTCGAGCAAAAATTCCTCATACTCCTCCTCGTAATGCCCGTAATTATAGCCGCGGCAGGCGGGCGCGGTATGTGCGTGGGTGTAGGCAAGGGTCACCGCGCTTTTGTCGATGCCGTATTTTTCAAAAGCATATTTTGCAAGTGCTTCGTTCAGAAGCCGATCGTGGAAAAGCAGATCGGCAGACATATAAACGGCCCTGTTTTTGCCGTCGTCACACACAAGGCAACGGACGAAGGCATCGTCGTGGATATAGTCAAAATCCGCATCGAATATACCGACGCAAGATATTTTTGTCTTTATTGCGGGAGTGATGATCTCCTTTGCTGTTCCAAATCTCATAATACCTCCGTTTTATTTGACGGCACGGCGCTTTCCGGGGGAAATGCCGTAGTAAATTTTGTAGCGTCTGCAAAAATAATTTGTACTTTCAAATCCGCAGGCCTCGGCCACGTCGGCAATACTCTTTTCGGTGTTGCCGAGCAGGGTGTCCGCCACCTTGACGCGGTAATCGTTGAGATAGGCCATGGGCGACTGACCTGTAACCGACTTGAAAACGTGGCAGAAATAGTGCTTGCTCAACCCGCACATCCGCGCCAGCTCATCCACGCCGACGCGCTCGGCGTAGCGGTCTCTGATATGCCGCAGAGCGGGCTCGATAAGCTTGTAGTGCACGAAGGTTCTTCTCGCATCGTCGGACGCGTCGGTCTCGGCAATGCCGCGGCGCAGAAGCAGAGAAAAAAGCTGGATCATCAGCCCGCGCATCGCGCTTTCGTAGGCCACGTCACGGGCTCTGTACTCCTCTGCCGCATCCATCAGGATGCCGAATATGCGCCCGTCGTCCTCGTAATGACGGCGAAGGAAGGTCCTACCCGTGCGGAGCATCAGCATAAGCTCGGCCTCGGGCGTGTCGCCTTCGGCAAAATAATCGGGCGGGATCATAAACAGGTGGTATTTTCCCTTGTCCTCGCTGTAAGCGATGGTGGCGTGAAATTCGTAGGGGTTTATTACCACAACGTCGCCGGCCTTGACCTGCACGGTCTCGTCGCCTACGAGAAGCGTTGCACTGCCCTCGTAAAAGCACTTGATCTCAATATCCTCGTGGATGGCGTGGCGGTCGGCCTCCACGCCGTTGATACTCGAAACGCAATCGAGTCTGACGCGGATTCGCTCACCCCTCGCCGCGGCTGCGTATTTTTCGGACATTCAGATCCCTCCCCATTCTTTTATTACATTATATCACGTATCGGCAACTAATGCAATGCCCACCGTTGTTCATTTTTAGCACAAATTTGCTCGTTTTGCGCCGGAGGCAGCCAATTTTTAAGCAATATAGGGGTCAAAAAACCGCTTTCCCGTCAGTTACGGAAAAGCGGTTCTTAATTTTATCATATATGTCTCGCCAACAAATCGGAATTTGAAGGGTTCAAACAGATTTTGCTGAAACCAGCCTCAAAAGCGGCTAATACAATGGCTCTCCCTTTGGGAGAGCTGGCGCGAAGCGACTGAGAGGGTAAAAAAAGCCCTCTCCGGCACGGCAAGCCGCGCCACCTCCCCCAATGGGGGAGGCTTTGAGTGAGTCGCGGTTCGATTATTTAGCGGTCTAAATTTTTCAAACTCTTTCAAATAAACTCCGATTTATCGGTATGTTAAAATACAAAGTTTTTAATATATACCCGTAGGGGCGCACTTTGTGCGCCCGTTCGGTGGATTTGGATTTATTTTGCGGGCGAACGTCGATTTGGCAAAGCCAATATCGTGCACCCTCTACGGGATTATATTATACCGTTTGTAGTGCTTGCGACTGTGGAGCAAACAAATTTATTTGTAGGGGAGGGGTTTCCCCTCCCGAAAACCAAGGCATTCTCCACGGGAGGGGCGACCCCTCCCCTACAAGTGGTCGATGATGTTTTGCTTTCAAATTACGATTTGTCGACCTCTTCACCGTCGGGGAATCGTGTTCGGTTAAAGGTCACGTCACCCGATTTTTCGCTGCGGCCGTTGCCGTCAAATTCCTATTTATCGACCTTTTGGCGCCGTTATTAATCGAAATAGTAGGGCTTACCGGTTTTGCTTGACTCGTAGATGCCCTCGAGGATGCGGGTGACGCAATAGGCCTGCTCGGGGGTGGTCAGGGGCTTGGCGCCGCCCTTGACGGCCTCGATCCAGAGCCGAGCCTCGAGATCGGCCTGACTTTCGCCCTTCTGCGCGCCGTGTGAGTCAACTCCGCCCGCCTTGAAATCGGGCTTGAGGACGAATTGGCGTCCCTTGCGGATGCCGTTGATGCGCAGGCCGTCGACCATATCTGCGCCCGCCTCGGTTCCGCAGACCGAGGTCACGGCCTCGCGCACGTCGAGAGTGTTGAGTGCCCAAGCCGACTCGACCATAACCGTCGCGCCGTTTTCCATAACCACGAAACCGAAAGCACTGTCCTCGACCGTGAACTTTTCGGGATCCCAATTTGCATAGGAGTTGCCCTGATTGGTCTTTTCGCTGAGCTTGTGGTAGACCGAGCCCACGCAATACTTGGGCTTGTAGTTGTTCATTACCCAAAGTGTAAGGTCGAGGGCGTGAGTTCCGATATCGATGAGGGGGCCGCCGCCCTGCTCGTTTTCGTCAAGGAAAACGCCCCATGTGGGAACGGCTCTTCTTCTGATGGCGGTCGCCTTCGCGTAATAAATATCGCCGAAGGTGCCCGAATCTGCTTCGTCCTTCAGATAAAGAGAGTCGGGACGGAAGCGGTTCTGATATCCGATGGTCAGGAGCTTGCCCGTCCGCTCGGCGGCGTCAAGCATCTTTTTCGCCTCTGCCGAATTGATGGCCATGGGCTTTTCGCACATAACGTGCTTGCCCGCCTCAAGGGCATCCACGGTGATAAAGCTGTGTGAGCGGTTTGGAGTGCAGACGTGCACCACGTCGATGGACTCATCCTTCAAAAGCTCGCGGTAATCCTCGTAGACCTTTGCGTTTTCGTCGCCGAACTTGGCGGCGGCCTTCTCGGCCTTTTCGATGACTATGTCGCAAAAGGCGACCATTTTGCAGTCCTCAAGCTTTGCAAGCGAGGGCATATGCTTCCAGTTGGCGATACCGCCGCAACCGATAATTCCTACGTTGATCATATTTTTTCTCCTTATACTATGAATTTTTTGATAAAATCTCTTGTGTACACCACGCCCGCGTCGCCCAGCTCGCCCGACCAGGTCTTTGAATGGGGCTCTATGCTGAGGTCGCCGTTATATCCGCGGGCATAAAGGATCGCAAACACCGCGCCCCAGTTGATATCGTCCATTCCGGCGGGGGGATCGTCCACCGCGCGCGATCCTGCGCGAACCACGCCCTTGATATGGAAATGAGCGATCCGCTCGCCCCAATCCGAAAGCTCGGCAAGGTAATCGTCGCCGCGCTTGTAGGCGTGGGACGGATCGTATTTCAACCAAAGCTCGGGCAGCTCGCCGAGAACGACCTCCCATTCCTTTGGGGAAAGAATAAAATTGTTCCAATGGCAATTCTGCACCGCGATCTTTATTTTTCCGTCGGCGCGCTCTATGAGACTGCCGAGAAAATCGATGGCGTTTACGTAATTTTTATAAAGGCTTATGCTTTCGTCCTTGTTAACGCCGCAGACGAAGGTTTTTGCGCCGAGCCCGATGGCCGTGTCGAGCAGGGCAAAATATTTTTCTCTTTTTTCGGGGACGATCACGCCGCCCGCCTGAACGTCGTGATTCCATCTGCCAACGCAGGAAATATCAAGTCCCGTTCTGGCCTTTTGGCTCAGAATGAGCTGTCGGTCGGCGCAAAACGCATCGCTTTCCGCCTCATTATTACAGCAATACTCGATAAATTCAAGGCCCTGAGCCTTGACCTTATCAAAGCCCGCGTCGGTGCGGTTGTTCTGTATTCTTCCTATTCTCATATTTTTCTCCCCTTTATTGATATTTATATACCGCAAGGCTCTCCATGGCGCCCAAAGTGAATTTGACCGCCGTTTGTCCGTTCTCGCGGCTCACGGTGTGCTTCGGGAGCTCCTCGACGAGGCGGTAATTACCCTCGCGCAGGATCAAGGTGTCGCTCACCGTCTCGTAGTCGGTGTTGGTAACGGTTACGATAATCTCCCCGTCCTCACTCGAGATCGCGTTCGTGATAAGTGCGCTCTGCGCCTTTTCGTCCTCCGCCGCAAGAGAGGCGTGGGGCGTGACCCCAAGCTCGCCAAGCATTCGGAGCAGGACTCCACGGGTAGCGGCGGCGGGCTTTCTCGCGTAATTTGCGAAATACTGGGTGGCTATATAGGTGGCGCTGCCCTCTCCGTATGCGTTTTTCGAGATTAGCGGATACTCGGGCATATACTCACCGCCTACCGACTCTGCATCGGTGAGAATCATCTGCTCGATCATGGTTCCCGTCTCGATACCGAGGCTGTTTTCTCTTTCCATCACGGGATGGGCGATGAATAGCACGTCCTCCCTCTCGATGCCGAAAACCTTATCAAGTCCCGCGCCCGGCAGATTTACGTAGCAAAGACCGCCCGGCCGCTTTTCGGCAAGGATATAGTCGGCTATGACGTGACCGCCGTCCTTGACGAACTCGGCGATGGCCGCACCGCATTCCTCCGAAAGCACGTAAGTACACGGCAAAATAAGCACCTTGTATTTTGAAAGCGAGCCCTTGAGGATCTCCTTTTCGCAGATGAAATCCGAGTTGATATGCAGGTCCCCAAGCATATAATTGGCACCGCGGACGGCATCGGGATAATTGTTCTGCATCTTGTCGCCCGCCATTATGTGGTTGATCTGCTGTGAGGTAAAGACCGCAACCTCAGATTTTCTTTCACACTTATCATAGATCGGAGAAAGACTCTCCATAGTTCTTGCAAACTCGCCGAGCCGGGCCGTTCTCTTCAGGGGCTTGCCGTCGGGGCGGCACATTCCGAAATCGTTGCCCTCAACGTCGCTGAGTCGAGGTCTCCAGCACCAGAACATCACTCCCCGCGCGCCGTAACCCGCGCGCATAAGAAGCGTAGTTTTCAATTCTTCAAGTGAGGGTGTGAAGCCCTTGGGAGCGAAGGGGTTCGGATCGTTGAATTTAATAGATCCGCCGCCCGCTTCCACCACGAAAAGGCTCTTGCCCAGTGCCTTGGCGATGCTGTTTGACATATTCATACAGAGTGCGGCGTTGCGGTTGGGCTTGCCGAAAAGGCTGACACCCACGATATCCGTGCCCTCGCCCAGCTTCCACGGATCGATACCCTTGGTCACGCCGGGCAGCATTTCAGTGATCGTCGGCTGGGTCGCGCCGTTCTCCTTGAAGATCCTGTCGGCATTACTTATATGCTCGGCAAGATTGATCTCCATATACTCCGACCAATCCTCCCAAGAGTTGAAGCCGCCCTTCTGACGGGTCAGATCGGTGGGTGGATTGACCTGGCAAAAGTCAATATAATCCGATGGCCCCTCGCGTCCCCAAGCCTCGTTCAGCTTCGAGATATCACCGTATTTTTCCTTCAGCCATTGACGGAACTTGGCCTTGGTGTGGCGGCAATAGCAGATATTAAGCCCGTTGGGTCGCGGACTGCGAAGCACGGGCTCGCCCCAAAGGACGAAGGCACCCACACGGGTGTCGCCCGCGAAATGCTGCGCCACAGCCTTGAGGTATCGCGCGGCGTACGCGCTGTACACGGGGTCGTCCATACAGGGAATGACGTATTCCTCTTGGGACAGCACCTGCCCCTGAGCGTCCACCATCCCTTCGCCAACGCCGCGGTACTCCTCCATAAACCAGCGGGGGGAGTAGAAGCCCACGCCGTTCTGTGTCGCCACGTTGATAATGGCAACGAGCCCGTTTTTGTGGGCGCATTCCACAAAGTGATCGATCTTTGTAAAATCAAATCGACCCTTTTCGTATTCTATATCGTGCCACTCGGCAAAGCCGTGGAGGCAGTTGTAGCCGAGGCGCGCCATATTCTGCATATCCCGATCCCACTCCTCCATTGGGGCGTGCATGGTTCTGCAAAAGGGCGCGTACATCGAGCCCGTTAAAAATCTTTCGTCAATTTTAACTGACATAGACTTACCTCTTATCCGCCGGAACACCGGACAGGAAATATTTCGTTATAGCCATGGGGTTGGTGATGGCCTTGCCGATGACCACGGCATCGGCGCCGAGGTCGAAGGCGCGCTTGAGGTCGGCTCTCTCCCAGATCCTTCCCTCGACGACGAGGGCGCAGGGGAGATGCATATCTGCAATCGTCTTGACGAGCTCAAGGTTGGGCTCGTAAAGCTCGTCCGCGCTGTGGAGCGCACCGGGAACGTAGCCCGCAAGGGTGGTGGAAACGGCATCAACGCCCATATCCGCCGCCTTTTTGGCTTCATCGGCGGTGGAAATATCGGCCATTACCATAAGGCCGAGCTCGTTATGTATGCGGTCGATGAGAGTCTTTCTGTCCTCGGCGATGTCGCTGGGGTAGTCGGTCACGTCCATAGCGATAATGGTCGCGCCCGCCTCAGCCACGCGCTTTGCGCCGGCAAAATCGGGGGTGATGACCGTTCTTCCCGAAGAGTCCTTCTTCTTGTCGATGCCGATGATCGGAACCGAAATACGCTTACGCATCTCGGTGATGTCCTCAACGCCGTTGGCTCTGATGGCCACAGCTCCGCCGAGCACCGCCGCCTCTGCCATTACGGCGAGATATTCCGAATTGCGGAAGGGGTTGCCCTCCAGCGCCTGAGATGATACTATAAGTCCGCGTGGAAACATTTTTTATTCTCCTTTATCTTTATTTATCATTGTTTTTGCCATATTTCGGGTCGCCTCGTCGATGCCGTCGGTTATGTAATGCAGAGTGACGGTAGGGTATTCGCGCCGCAGCCTTTCTTCAAAGCTCTCGGCCCAAAATTCCTTTCCGTTGACCATACCGCCGTTGATCACAGCCCCCTTCAGCACACCGCCCGCCTTTTTTGCGGCGGCGAGAAGGAGATCTGCGAGATCAAGCCCGACCTTTTTGTAAAGTTCAAGAGCCTGCGTGTCGCCAAGGCGCGCGCAATCGCAGACCTTGCGGGCAAAGCTCGCAAGATGGGCGCGGTCAAAGGGCGCGAGGGACTGACGGACGCGGTCGCGGAAGGCGCAGAAATCTGCGGCGGACATTGGCTTCGGCGGCTCGTCGATGCCCGTGAGAGTTTTGGTGAGCAGGGAGAGCTCGCCCGTACCGTCGAGCTCGCGAAGAGCAAGGCGAACAGCGTCAAGCCCAAGCTGATAGCCCGAGCCGCCGTCGCTTATATTCGCGCCCCAGCCGCCCGAGATCACGGCGCGGTCGCCCGCGCGGGCTATGGCGATGGCACCCGTGCCCGCCATAAGCGTCACCTCGGCAGAATACATTTTGCAAAGCTCAAGCCCAACGGTTCCCTCGGATTCGCGGAAAACTTTTGTCCTCGCACCCGGGAAGGCCGCCTTCAGGGTCGCGTCCATCTGCTCCTTGTTCTTGCCGCCGAGATTGCAAACGGCGTGGGTTATTTCGTACCCTGTGCAAAAATCCGATAGGATCTGCCTCGCCTCTTCAAGAACCGAGACGGAGTCCTCGACTGACCCAAATCCGTGGGCATTGCCCTTTTCCACGAGCACACCCTCCTCGGTGTACAGAGCAAGGCAGGTCTTACTGCCCCCCGAATCCACCGTCAAAAACGCTTTGCTTGCCAAAATCTCGCCTCCTTTTTCTCTTTAACTATATTATATCATAACGCGCCGCGTATAAAAGAAACAAAAATATCCTCGGATGCAACAAAATATGCTTTTTCTTGACTTTTTCGCGGTTTTGAGTTATAATTATATAACATTATAGATCGGAGGCTCGATTTATGCTTCTCACGCCGAACGTGCTCGAATGTATGTACTTCACCGCCAAAAGCTCCTCGGAGGACAAGCGAACGGTGATAAATTACGAATTTGACCTTTATCTCGAAAACCGCGAAATAAGCCTCGACGGGGTCGGATACGCGGGCACCGACCGCGCGCTGATCTTCAGGCGGCCGGGACAGATAACCTCGGGGCGCGGAAATTACAATATGTACGTCCTCACCCTTGATTTTGACGGTGAGGCAGAGCGCGCAAGCCATATTTTCAGACCCGTGTCGGGAATTCCCCTATCGACCTGCGATTTTCCCGAGCTTGACACCATACCCTCGGTCTTTCACCCATATCATTTTGACGAGCTGCGCGAGATTCTCGAAAAGCTCGCGGAGTGCTCCTACCCGAATGTCGCCGACCGCGCACGGCAGGAGCAGTATATTCGGGAATTTATTCTGCTCGTCCTCCATGATGCCGCAAGGCACGCACGTACAGATGAGAATGAGGCGGCGACCAACCGCCACGTCAAGGACGCCTGCGATTATATCTCGAAAAATTTTACGGGGGAGCTGACCGTGAGAGATATTGCCGACCACCTGCATATTACAGAAAACCACTTGATCAAGCTCTTCCGCCGCGAGCTGGGTACCACCCCGAACCGCTATATTTCGGAGCTTCGGCTCATCCACGCGCGCTATTTGCTTCTGCACAGCGACGAATCGGTTCAGCAGATCGCATACTCCTGCGGCTTCAACACTCCGTCCTATTTCACCAAGCGCTTCGAGGCGCGCTTCGGTATGTTGCCGGGTCAACTTGCGAGGAGCAAGCGCGACCTGATTTGATGTACTGTAACGGTCACAATTTACAATTTTTTCACAAACGCAAGCAAAAAAAGAGTATAATATAGCTGTCTGTATGACAAATTCAAATTATTTTCGGAGGTTTTACAATGAAACGCATTTTTTCAATGCTTTTGGTCCTCATCATGCTCCTTTCCCTCGGCGCTTGCGGCGGCGAGGAAGCCAATGACGGCGGCGAAGGCAACGGCAACAGCGCCAACGCCTACAAGGGCAGCCTGATCGGCGGCGATGCCGAAATAACGGTCGGCGAGACCGAGGCAACCATCAAGATCGTCAAGAAGTACAAGCAGAGCGGTCTTGAGCACAACTATACTACTACCATCACAGCTCCCTTCACCAAGGACGGCGACAACCTCGTTTTTGACTTCACCAAGCCCGAAACCAAAACGGTTGCCAGATTCACCCTGACGGGCGGTGCCGAGGACAAAGCGGCGTATCTGGAGATCTTGGCCGACCTTCCCTATAACAGAGATCCCCTTTGGAACGATTTCTGCAACGGCAAGGAAGTTTCCATTACCACCGAAGGCTCTATCTGGGGCGGTATCGGTCTTCCCCGCGATCTGACCGTCAAGCTCAACACAGACAAGACTTTTGATCAGGTCTATGAATGATCGAAGGGTCAAACAGATTATAACGCAAATGAGTACGGGCAAACGCCCGTACTCATTTTATTTTTTTAAAACGATGCCGCAAAAACCGAAGGGCGGGATGTCGTCAAGCTCGACTCTGTTGCCGCAAAGGCGGCCCGTGCCGCCGAAAAATTCGGCGCTCTCGTACTCGCGGTCGAGACGTACCGTGGGGTCGAGAGCCTCGTCCTCAAAAAAGTTCCAAAGGCCGATGACCATGCTCTTTTCGTCCTCCGCACACTGCATATAAAGGTTGGGGTTTCCTATGCAACAGGCAGGCAGGCGGTGACCCGAAAGCCACTCGGCGCTCTCGGCTATGAGCTCTGCGTTTGCGTAGTGCCGAAGCAGCTTCTCGCAGGCCGCGCCGTCGCAGTTAAAGACCAAAAATCTCTGTCCGGTTCCGTTTTCGTAGCGATAGCAGAAGGGAATGTCGGGATGCTCGAGCTTTTTCGACGCGTAGCTCAGAACCTCCGCGCGCGGGTCGAGCCCGACCTCATAGGCAAAGCGGTTCTGCGCGATTATATAGTTGTCGCTCTCGCCGAAATACTGGAACTTGATGGGCGTAGCCTTGCCAAAAGATCTGACTCCCACGTCAATGCCGCGGTCGGTCAGGATCTTCGCCGCCGCGTCGATGACAAGACCGTTTTCGAGCTCCTCCTCGGTCAGCGCGTAGGCGTTCTCGCCGAAGGCGATGCCCGTCACGCCGCGACCCTCGTACACCGTGGGGATGGCGTTGGCGGCAAGGATGCGCGCCGCGGGAGAGTAAAAGACCTCCTCCATATCGCGCGCCGAGCCGAGCTCGGTGGGATTTTGCATCACGGAGACCTTGTTTTGGCTTTCGTAAATTCGCACGCCAACGTGGCGCTTGCCGCCGAAATGCTCGTCTATCTTTTCATATATGGGCTTATTCTTGAGATACTTTTTTAAATATCCGCTCTCGTAGCCCACGTTCGACACGTAATCCATACAGATGCGCAGAATGCCGTCAAGAGTGCCCGACGCGCGGAGGGCGGTGTCAAAGCCCTCAAGATAATTGGCCGCGCAGTTGAGCCGCGGACGGGGATAAACGTCGCCCTCCGAGATCAGCTCGATGTCGGGATAGGGATTCCACGAGGCCTCCATCCGCTCAAGCTCAATAATATTTTGCAGTCTGTTCTTCTCATCCTTGCCCGCCGACCAATAGGGCGCGCCGATGAGACGGAGAAGGGGGCGCGTGTTGCCCGCAAAGAGCCGCGCAAGCTCGAAGGCGTCGCCGTCAATATCAAAGGAGGTCATGCAGGCGCAAAATCCGAGACGGATATGGGGGTTCACCGTGTTCACCGCCTCGCGCATTGCGACGGCGTAATTTTCAAGGGAGACACGGTTGGCACGCAAAAACGCGTCTCTGTATTTGTTCGCACCGCCGCTGACGATCAGCTCGGCCAGCCGCTCACGGGTGAGCTCCTCCCCGAGTTCGTCGCAGATCATCCTCACGTGGTTTTTGCAAAGGCAGCCGAAGCCGTGCCACGCGCCGAATCGCAGATCGTCGTTCAGAAGGATGATGTCAACGCCGGTTTTTGCCACGTCGATAAGGCACTCGCGGAACTTTTGCAGAAAATCCGCGTCCGACGGGCAGGCAAAGCGGTCCACGTCCCGGCCGTTCAGCGTTTTTATGGTGGTGAAGGAGAGCCCTTCGTCAAACTGAAGTCCCCAGAACCAGGCGCCGACCTCGTAGCCGTTAGCCTTGAAAAAGGCGCAGGCCTCGCGCATACGGTCGAGCTGGCGGCGGTGATCCTCGGGATCTGACAGCACCACGTGACCGTCAAGGGCGGTCTCAAAATTCAGCATAACGCGGTGGGCGTCAAAGGCGCGCAGCTCGTCAAGTATGGCTTGCTTGTCGGCCGCCCTGCTGAATTTGTCGCAATTTATGGGAATGTTTACTGTATACATACGGCATCTCCTCCGCTCCTTTTTATGCGACCATTGTATCACAGATATGCGGATTTGTCAACGGCGAGGGGAGGCATTTGTCCGCGGATGCCGCCGAACTTTCCTGCCGTGTAGAGAGGTAAACTGCGAATATCTATGAAAATATTGAAAAATTTACAAAAATGTGGTATAATCCAAAAGGCTATAATAACAGGAGGAGCGATATGGGAATACGCGCGTTTTTTCATAAAATAAAAATGGGCTTTGTGCGGCTGGGCGAACCTTCTATCCCGTATGTTGATGAAGCAAAACGCTACGGTAATTACGGTGAAGACGAGTTTGCATATATGCTCCACCGCGAACTGCCGTCCTGTAAAATTAAAAGGAACGTGGTCATCTCCACTTCCGAGGGCAATGCCGAAATTGATTTTTTGGTGCTCTATAGCAAAAAGCTCTTTGCCATTGAGGTAAAGCGCTGGAAGGGGCGTATTACAGAGCGCGACGATGGATTTGTTCAAGAAAAAAAGGATAGGTGGACGGGAGAAACTCATAAGAAGCTGTTGAGATCTCCATTTAAGCAAATCAGAAGAGCCGTGTATCTATTAAGAAAGCAAATTCCTGCCAAGGTTTGGATAAATACCGTTGTGTTCTTTGAGGACGATGAGCTTGAATCGGTTACTGCCGTCTCTGACGACGTGTGGTTTGCCCGTTATCAAGACCTTGTGGATTATATCAGCGACAGCGGGGAAACCTCTATTGGCGTAGAAGCGAATAATTTTTTTGAAAAGTGTGTTTCTGCAGATTATCTGTATAATGACTCGTGGGGAAAGTTCAAGCGCTGTGTTATCAACCGTGACACACTTCTGTTTGAAACGCCTCAAGGTATGATATGCGCAGATCGAATTGCTTCTATCAGAATTAACCACCGCTGGTATTATGATGAATTATATATAAAGTTAACAGACGGTTCGGAGAGTTTGATATCTCTTGAAAATGCAAAAATTCAAGCCGACGACAACGGGTGCGTGAGCACATACGCTCTTTGCAAGCTTGACTATATTGAGCTTGGCAGAACGCTGTTTCAATGATTTGACGAAAAAATAATTTCCGGTAACAAAGGAGGGCTTAAATGAAAAAGCATTTTGATCTGTTCTTGACCATGCTGAAGATCGGTCTGTTCACCTTCGGCGGCGGATATGCCATGATAGCGCTTTTGGAAAATGAGTTCGTGGCGAAGAAAGGCTGGATCGAAAAGGACGAATTTCTCGATATGGTCGCCATCGCCGAGTCCACGCCCGGGCCCATCGCCATCAATGCGGCCACATATATCGGCTATAAAATGCTCGGCATCGTCGGCTCGCTTCTCGCAACCGTGGCGGTCTGCATTCCGTCGTTTGTCATCATATATGCCATATCGCTGTTTTTCGATGCCTTCCTTTCCTTCACCCTCGTGGCGCACGCCTTCCGCGGAATACAGGTCTGCGTCATCTGGCTCATTCTCTCCGCGGGGCTGAAAATGCTCAGGCAAACAGAAAAAACGCCGCTTAATATCGCTATTCTTTCGGCCGTTATCGTTTGTATGGTCGCCTTTTCCCTGCTCTCCGTCAGCTTCTCGACTATATTCTATATCCTTATTTCGGGATGCATCGGCCTGTCCGTTTATCTTGTCGGCCTTCTCCGCAAAAGGAAGGAGGGTGATAAATGATATACCTCGAGCTTTTCCTGACATTTTTGCAGATCGGCGCGGTGTCATTCGGCGGCGGCTACGGAATGATCTCGCTCATCAGAGAAAATGTACTGATGCACGGCTGGCTCACGGAGGAGGAGCTGCTGAATATGATCGCCGTTTCGGAATCCACGCCCGGCCCCATCGCCGTAAACATGGCCACCTTCGTGGGCTCGTCGGAGGGCGGCGCTCTCGGCTCGCTCGTCGCCACCCTCGGCGTGGTGCTGCCGTCGTTTATCATCATCCTGATCATCGCCGCGCTCATACGCAATATCCTGAAATACAAGGGCGTTCAGGCGTTTCTCGGCGGCATTCGCCCCTGCGTGGTCGGTCTGATATTGGCAACGGCACTTACGATGCTTATGAGCACCCTTTTCTCTTTCAGGAATATCGGCAACAGCGTGATGCCCGACCTGCGCGGACTGATCATCTTCGCCGTCATATCCGCCACCGCCGTTACCTTCAAGGCGGTCAGAAAGAAGCCCCTCTCGCCCATCGTACTGATACTCGTGTCGGCAGGACTCGGCATGGCGGTATACTCGTTTTAGCCTTTGATGGGCGAGCGGCTTTCAAAGAGCCCGAACCAAAACGAAAAGGACACCTATCGGTGTCCTTTTCGTTTTGTGATATCCTTTCTTAACGGATCAACCTTATTTTACGAAAACGGATTACACAAAAATACAACCGAAGCGATGCCGAAAGCAACGCCAATCCATTGCTTTTTTGAAAGCTTTTCCCTAAACAACAGCACTGCCGCCAGAGTGGCAAGAACGAGGCCGCCTCCGTTGACTATCGGGAAAAATACCGCGCTGTCCATCACCCCCGACAAATAGAGGTTGAGCTTATTGTTGACAGCTACGCAAACACCGGCCGCAACCATAATTCCGAGCATTAAATAAGCCTGCTTTATGGACTTGTTTTGCTTTTCTTTTGCCTGTGCAGATCGATTTTCTCGCTTTTTCAGCAGTGCGGCGAAAATTGCACAAAAGACTGCCGATGAAATAAAAGCGATAATAAGGAACGCATTAAGCTCACTGCGGTATTCGGAGCTCTGATGCACCTTCTGCATAACTCCGATACCACCCGTTGCAATAAAGGCGATCAAGCACAGCAAAAGCCATTTCAGGTTCGCCTTTTTTTCATCGCCGTCGCTCTTTGCGGCAAGCACAAAGCTTGCAAGCATCAGCACCATTCCCACGATCTGCGCCCAGCCCAAGCTCTCGCCGAAAAACATCACGCCCGACATAGCTGATATCAGGGTAGAAAAAGAGATGATCACCGAGGTGTATGACATGGGTCCGACTTGCAGAGCCACGATATTCGTGATTCCTTGAAGAGCCGTCACGATGCCAAACACAACTCCAAGCACGATCGTAAATACGGATGCCTGCCCAAAGCCATCCCAGCACAAAAGAACAATAGCGGCAAGCAGGGACCCGACGGCGTTGAAAACAAATCCGCCCGAAATGCCCGTAGAATTTTTATCGGCATAGTATTTTTTTGCAATGCTTCCGCCGAGAGCCGCAATAAGAGATAAGATTAAAGTAAATGTATCCATTTTTCACCGTTCCTTAATTTACGCTTAAAGTACCCACCGAGTTCTCATCCACCACCACTCGCATCTCTTCCTTGCAAAGTCTTTTTCCGTTCAGCATAACGTTTTCTACGGAAATATCACGATATTCCGTTGTGGGAATAGAGTTACGAACGTCGATGATCACACATTGCGAGCCGTACTGCCGATAAATTTCTTCATCGCAATACACTTTAATATCCTTCACCTTGATATCGTAAACACCTGCATAGCGTTTGTCTCCCATAGGAATATCGCTTTTGGCATCCGCAATATTCAAAAACGCATAAGCTTCACGAAAGCGCTCGTTTCGGATGCGCAAAATTTTTGCGATCTCGATTTCGTCCTTTTTCGTGTAAACCTGTTCCTGCGTTTTTTGCAGGCAGTGGAGAGTATAAAAGCTTTCAAGCTCGACACGGATATTTTCAAAGGTTATATCATGCACCTCTGCATAGTCACCGTTTTGAATATCGCAAGCGGTGTTCCCCGCCCTCAAAATATCGCAATCACGGAAAATGATATTTTTGTATTCGGGGGCCGCGGTTTCAAGACCGATCTCACAGGTCTTTCCCCAATCGCACCATAATACACAGTGCTCAAAAAGCATATCCCGATTACTTTCAAACGCATATCTATCTATGCCCTTTACGGTAATTGTGTCATCAAATGAATGTATAAAGCTGTTTTTGACTGTGATGCGTTGACTGTTTACAACGTCGATTCCGTCCGTATTATACCGCCATTGACCAAAAACGTTGATCGCATCGATTTCCACGTCAAAGCAGTGAAAGAGATTCACACACCAGATGGCGGAATTCATAAATCCGACTCCCTCTATGCGAACGTTTCTGCAATCGTACAGCTTCACGTTTCCGTTTGCGTACGGCTCATAGCAAGGCTCGGAAAATCGCTCCTCGCCGCTATCGTCGAACAGTCCGTTTCCGTAAATGTGAATATTTTCTGCGTTCTCCGCAAAAATGCAACCGTAAACCAGGGCATCCTTGTCAACGTACACGCTTTCATTGGATCTCAGGGTGATCTTCCCGGGAAAATGCACGCCCTCTCCAAAGTAATAAGTAACGTCCTCAGGAGTTTCACAAGTCACGGGCTTGTTGTTAAAGATATAAAGCAGTCCGTGGTAATCGTCGATCTCAAAAACGTACGCACCGTTCTCTTGCAGGGAAAACACGATACGGTTACCTGCTCTTTCCGTTTTGATTCCCTTTGAATAGGGCTTCACCATGATTTTGCCGTCGGCTTTTTTGGTCAGCGGCTCCACTTCGATTTTAAGCTCCTCATCCGACACTAAATTCACATAGGAAACGATCTCCGTTTGATCCACCGGACGCTGATGCCCCGGCCACCACGCATTAAAGGGATAGGCGGAAATACGGCACGCATAGACAGACACTTCCTGCCCATTGACAAAAACTTTATAATCCCCGGATAGCGGAACGTCGCAAGGAAAACTTGATTTGGTCCATTTATGTTTGAAATTTGAAAAAGTAAACATATCTCATATGCTCCTTTTTAAGGTTGAATTTCGCTTGCCAACATCGGGTATCTATGATATTATACCATTTGAAACATCATATTTATATCCATTTTCAATCATTTTATAGGAATTTTGGCTCACATGGATAAAATATGTACAAGTCGAAAACCGCGCCGCAATTGAATGAGGCAATAAAAAAGCCCCCGAATAGCATCGGGTTATGATGCTATTCGGGGATTATTTACTGTGCATTATTGTTTCTTAGGGAGACAGTTCATCGCACTAATAATTTTGCTTTTTGAACCTTTGAAATAGTACCACACCAAATGGTCAAAATCAGCATAAGTTATGCTTACATCAATTTTATTCTTTACACCAACAATAATATTATCAATGAGTTTACGATAACCGCTATAGTCTTTATTTTGCTTTAAAATATATACTAAACTCTCATTACGAGAAAGATTTCCATTTGCTTTGGTAGCTTTGACAGTTTTATAGAGTTTGTTATCAAAATCATCTATGTACATATATGCGTAATAGGGAAGTACCTGTTGCAATATTTCATCATAAATACAGTAGTTATCCTTTTCCAACGCATGTATAGAAACATAAGAACAAAATTTTGTGGCAAATGAAAAATTGTGCTTTCCTCCAACTGTTGGATCTGCAATAACATCAATTATACTCGTGTCACCTTTTTGCAAGGATTCTTTCAACTTTTCTCCACCATAGTCTCTAATTGCATGCGCAATTTTAGCCCGTCCTTTGTTTCGTTTTCCGGACGATGTTGAGTTTGTGCTATTGCCTTCTGAGGATAAGTGTGTTGAGTTGAGTTTGTCGATAGATACAATCACACGGTAAAGATCGTCTATGGGGTTTCCAAGTTCATCGTATTCGGTCGAAGTGGATGTGGCAGGAAAAGCAAAAAAATTGCCGCGTTCTAATATTCCTGCATAGGAAGCTTGATATTCGGGATTGTTTTTGTCCGATGAAGTACTATAATTGGAATCATATCGCAATATCCCATTCAAAAAATCGATATTCTTTTGAGTAAAAGTCGGAAATCCATTTTGGTCTGTATCAAATTCATATGGAGATTCCTTTACGTTAATCATTAAACCCATAATTACCTCCGTAATGCTTTTAAATTACTATATCATAATTATATCACATTTTCGAAATTATTTCAATATCCATTACTTGAACGATCGAACCTTTGAACTATACAAAATCCGCCGTTTCTGTCTTGCCGGTGGAGAGTGTGGTGGATTTATCGTTTATAAAAAACGCTCTAAAATCATCAAAATCAGTGGTTTTAGGGCAAAAAAGTAAAATTCCACAGCCGAAATTGCAAGACGTGCCGAAAAGCACACCAAGCCTCACGCAAGGCAGAGCTATTCGGCAAAGCGGCAAGCACCGTCGGCACAGACGTTTTATAGGTTCGTTTTTAAAAAATCAGCGTCGGCTTCGTCGTTTTGCTCCCGCACAACGATCACGTCGGTCTGCTCTTTATCCGCGACGATATAAGGGTACGCGCGCCACTGCTTTGAGGCATCGCAGAGAAAATAATGCTTTTCCGAATTTTTCAGCATCGCGATCTTTATATCGCGCTCGTCCTTTGAGGAATCGGAGATCCGTCCGTCGCAAAATCCGCGTGCAGAGAAGAAAAACGAATCCGCGTGTATGCCGCGAACGAATCTTTCCGCCTCGCTGCCCACGAGCGCGACCGAGCTGTTGAGCATCTTGCCACCCGTGCAGTAATTGTTCACGTTCATTTGCGAAAGCACGATATTGAGATGCGGATTATTCGTGATGACCGTGATATCGGGAATGTCTTTTAGGTGGGACGCCAGAAAATACGTCGTCGACGAGGCGTCGATAAACACGGTTTCACCCGCCTTTATAAGCTTTGCCGCCTTCGCGCAAATGCGTTGCTTTTCGGCGGTGTTCTTAACTCCGCGAACGTAAAGCGGCTGCTGATCGAAAAAGCTTTCGTTGAGAAGCACGCCGCCGAAGCTGCGCTTGACAAGCCCCTTTTTTTCAAGCTCGGAAAGATCGCGCCGAACGGTCGCAGGGCTACAATAAAGAGCCGAGCAAAGCTCCTTGACAGTCATTTCCTTCTCTTTTTTGAGAAGCTCCATAATATCGTTTTGGCGTTGTAATTGAAGCATATCTTCACCCCACGTGATTAATTGTGATTAAACTGTATACAATTATAGATTGAATTTGATTGTTTGTCAATAGTTTTACAAAATATTGACAACACTCGCTCAAAGTATTATCATAATCTCAGCAAAAGCAAGGAGAAGCGTGAAAGTTTGTTCTTCTTTTCTTTTAGCAAAACCGTTCACGCAAGACAAATTCAAATTAAAAATGGGGCCCAACCCATTTTTGTTTGTTTCACAAACCCATTTGAATTTAATAAATTTTTTTGCCACCGCTTGGCGGCGGAAGGGATATGTATATGAAAATTCAAGATTTATTAAACCGCGACATCGTCTGCTCCTGCGGCAAGACTCACCGCTGCGATATCGGCACGGTCGAGATCGGTAAAAACGCGCTTGACGCGCTCACCGCCGCCGTCAAGCCCTACGAAAAAGTTTTGCTCGTTGCAGACCTTAACACTTATCCGATTTGCGGGGTGCGCGTGAAGGAGATTCTCGGCGAAAAATTTGAGAGCGCGTGCATTTTTGAAACGAGCTCCACTCTCGTGCCCGACGAAAAGGCTATAGAAAAAGCCGAGTCCTGCCTGACGGAAAAAACCGACCTCGTTCTCGGCATAGGCTCGGGAGTTATAAACGATATCTGCAAATACGTTTCGTTTTTTCACGGCATAAAAAGCGGAATAGTTGCAACCGCGCCGTCAATGGACGGCTACGCCTCGTCGGGCGCGGCGATGATACTCGGCGGAATGAAGATCACCGCCACGACGCACGCTCCCGATATTATCATAGGCGACACGGAAATTTTAAAGACCGCGCCGATAAAAATGATCCGTGCGGGCTACGGCGATATCATAGGAAAATACAGCTCTCTCAACGACTGGGAGCTTGCCCATCTTATCAAGGGCGAGCATTTCTGCCACCCTATATACGAGCTCGTCCTCAAAACCACCGACGAAATACGCGATTGCGCTGACGGTATCGTCGCTCGAGAGGACGGCGCGATCGAGTGCCTTATGTATGCGCTCGTGCTGATAGGTATGACTCTGACGCTCGTCGAAACCACACGCCCCGGCTCGGGAAGCGAGCATCATCTGTCGCATTTCTTTGAGATAGTCGGGCTCGTTCACGGTGAAAAGCACCTCCCCCACGGAACGGACGTCGCGTACAACACGATTTTGACAGCCGGTATGCGCGAGCAGATACGTAATTTGAGCGCACCCGATTTTTGCGAGGAGAGCGAAGAAAAGCGCACGCAGGCTTGGGATAAAATATTCGCCTCCGTTTCCGACGAGGTAAAGCAGCTTCAAACGGAATCCGAAAGCTATTCGACCGATCTTACGCCCGTATACAAAGAAAAATGGAGCGAAATAAAGGCGATCCTTTCGAAATGTCCGAGCGCCGCAGAATGTAACGCTATGATGCGTGCGACGGGGCTTGATTTTTCGGAGTGCGAGGAGCTTTACGGACACGAAAAAATATGCAATGCAATGCTCTACGGCAAGGATCTCAAAAATCGTTACAGCGTGCTGTGGCTTTACTATTCGCTGTTTTCAGGCAAGCCCGAGGCGGCGGATTACAAATCATTTGAATTTTAAGAGGAAACGGCTATGTGCTTCGATTTTAAAGAATTAAAAGATATTTTCGATAAGCTTCCCGACGAATCCGAAAAAAAACTCGCAGAAGCGGTCAAGGGTGCCGTACGCGTTTTCGTTCACGGTGCCGGCAGATCGGGGCTTATGATAAAGGCGTTTGCCATGCGCCTTGCGCAGGCGGGTCTGACCGTGTACGCCGTCGGCGATTGCACAACGCCCGCGATCGGCGAAGGCGACATTCTGATCGTCGCATCGGCGTCGGGAAGAACGCTCGGCGTTGTTCGCTGCGCAAGGACGGCAAAAGAGCTCGATGCGCGCGTTTTTTGCATCACGGCGAGCCCCGAGAGCGAGCTTGCAGGACTTGCCGACGAAGCGGTTTGCTTCTCCGCGCCCAACAAGGACAGCGAAAATTCGGGCTCGCTGATGGGAACGCTGTTTGAAGAGGCGCTCCTGCTGTTTTTCGACAGTGCCGCTGAATTTCTCGGCGCCGACGCCACCAAAATGCGTCGAAATCACGCAAATTTGGAATAAAGGAAATTAGCGTAAAAGTTTATTTTCTTTTCTCAACCCAAAACCGATTCCCTAAATTTTTTTGCCGCCGCGTAAAGCGGCGGAATGGAGATTAAATATGAAGGTATGTATTCAATCGGGCGACACAGTATACGATTTCGGAGCTGATGCCGCTTACCGTATGATACGCGAAGCAGGCTTTGAAGGAATTGATTGGAATATTGATCACTCGTGGAAGTTTTCGGAACTGCGCAGTGCCGAAAAGCTTGAAGGGCTCTGCATTTTTGAAAAGTCAGAGGAAGAAATATTACAATATTACAAAGCCGAGCTTGACGCGATAAAAAAGAACGGGCTTGAAATATCGCAGGCCCACGCACCGATGCCCGCTTACGATTACAGGCGTCCCGAAATTCTCGATTACGCCATAGAAATATACGAAAAGATAATACGATTTTGCGCCGTTGTCGGATGTCCGAATCTTATAATTCACGGCGTTGCCAGGAACACGAACGATAAGGAAATGACTCCAAAAACACGCGCAAAGCTTAACGCAAAGCTGTACGAAAGCCTAATCCCGACCTTGCGCGAGGTCGATTGTGTCAAGGTTTGTCTTGAAAACTGTTTTTCCACGGACAAGGGCTTTGGAGATATAAAATACAGATGCGGATACGGTTGCGATCCGCACTCGGTCGCCGCTGAGATAGACAGACTGAATGAATTGGCAGGATTGAACTGTTTCGGATTTTGTCTTGATACGGGGCACCTGCATTTGCTCCGCGTTGCGTTTGAAGATTTTATTCCCGTTCTCGGAAACAGAATAGCGGCACTCCATATTCACGACAATAGTCAGTCGGCTGACAGTCATCTGATGCCGTATGCCGGATCGATAGATTGGGGGGATTTCGTAAAAGAGCTTAAAAATATCGAATACAGCGGGAATTTATCCTTCGAAACCTTCGCACAGACGTGGAAAAAGCGGCTTCCCGAAGCACTTGTACCGGTATTTCTTGAAACGATAGCAAAAACCGGAAAATATTTTCGTCAAGAGATAAGCTGTCAAAAACGAGCAGCGCCCGACTTTCACGAAAAAAACACGCGCATATAGCTCAGCCGCTTTCCCTTCGGCGAGTTCTTGCCTCGCCGTTCGCACCAAAGGGGCTGAGTCAAAAGCTTTAAATTAAGCCGAGGCTCAGCCTTTTGCTATTCAATTTATCTTGATTATTAAATTGTGCGGACGAGGGTTCAAATCCCCCGAAAGTCTAAAAATACCTATTTTATATCTTCGTTTTTTGACATTAAAGTTTCGGGGTATAGAAAGCAAAAACCCTTGATTTTTCAAGAGTTTTTCGGGGCGATATCTTTTTTATCGCCCTTTTTTGGTTGCGGAGGTATATTCCTACCACATAGGATTCGGTGGCCTCGCTCCATCCGACATCAGCAAGTTAATCGGATTCATCATTGAGTATCCGAGACCGGTTTTGAAGCTCCGCCCATCGAATTTGACGAAAAGCTGTGGCACGCTGTGGTTGAACGTGTAACCGTATATAACGATGACCGCTTGGTGTATTCGCTAAAGGATGGCAGCGAGATAACGGTTATGCTTTAAGAGAAT
Organism: Clostridia bacterium; assembly: GCA_017451545.1. Classification (GTDB taxonomy): domain Bacteria; phylum Bacillota; class Clostridia; order Oscillospirales; family CAG-272; genus RGIG3994. The sequence continues at coordinate 30,280 of JAFTOB010000071.1, forward strand.
AGAAAAGTCCCAAGGTTTGCATTATGCTTTCCTTGGGTACCATAAAAGCCGAGGCTACAATGTAACCCCGGCTTTTTTAGTGTTATTAAATTTAGGTACTGTCAATCAAATATGGTAACCCAAAGACTCCAATGTGAAAATCATAAAGTAAAGAATGGCTTCTTCCAAAGCAACATCTTCTTTTTCCATTACTATTTCAAGTAAACGGATTTTATCTTTGCTCAATTTGATTTCAACAATAGGGTTATCCAACCGTTCAAACTCTCTATCAGGATCATCGTGCCCCCACAGGGAAACTGCAATCCCAGCCCACCCCGTCGAAAGAATGGTTACACAATTTTTTTGTGTTATAGATGACAAGATGGCTTTTTCAGCTGTTAGATTTTTTGACTTCATTATTTGCTTCAGCATATCCTGAGCATTCATATCATCGCTAAAATCTATGCTAATCTTTGGAGCTTTATACTTTGAAGGAATATCCTGCTCTATAAATACTTTTTTGAAGACTTCTAATTTTGCTTCATCATCAAAATTTCCAAGGTATTGACTTTCATAACTTTTCCAATCCTCAACTATAAGGCTTTCTACCATATTGGTGAAAATTCCTTGCCTTCGTTGATACGCTTCACGATTCGTTAATAAAAGCCTTCCAATTTCCAACATGGGTTCCGATGCCTTAATCAGTTCATTCCATTTATAAAAACCAGAAAGACGAGCCACAACGTGTTGTGCATTCATTAATGTAAAAGAACCGTCTTCGTTGACCCCAAATGTATCCACGATAAAATCAATATCGTGGAAAAAGCGAGGAGTATATTCGTAAAACCCTTCCTCCTCATTGAACACCCTCGAATTGTAATCTTTCAAAAGATTCTTTGCCTGTTGCTTAAAAAATTCAACATTTGCCATAATAATACTTCTCCTTATTAGTCGAGCCTATTGTCTAATAAAAATATGCGTTCGTAAACTTTTTCGACAATAAACCCTTAATAAAGATTATATTATCGTGTGATGGCTGATTAAAAATCTTTGCACGAACGAGCGAGCTTGCCATAAGCTTTGATTTATTATATCACACTTTCTCTAAAAAAACAACATAATTTTGTAAATTTATTCCCTGAACGATTGAACCCTTAACGATACAAAATCCGTCGCTTTTGCCTTGCCGGGGCAGAGGATGGCGGATTTATCGTTTTAACAAGAAAAAACGCCCTCAAAACCGCCGAAATGAGCGGTAAAAGGGCAAAAACAAGGCATTTCCCGTATATAAAGCAAAATTCCATAGCCGAAATTGTATCGAATATGGAATCTTTTTTGGTTGCGGAGGTATACTCCCACCACACAGGCTTCGGTGGCCTCGCTTCATCCGGCATCAGCAAGTTAATCGGATTCATCATTGAGTATCCGAGACCGATCGTTGCCCTCCCCAATCGCATAGTCGTCTGCCGTCGCCTCGGTTCACTCGGCTCGGCACACTCCTTGCTTTGTGGGGTATCGCTTCGCAAAAAAGCCACGCGTGGCTTTTTTGCTCGCTCACCCAACGAGCTACGCTCGTCGGTCTCATAATCCGAACATCAAGCGGTACACATCGCATTTCTGCAACCAAACGAAAAAACCACCCGATTGGGTGGTTTTCGTTTGGTTGCGGAGGTGGGATTTGAACCACACGACCTCCGGGTTATGAGCCCGACGAGCTACCAAGCTGCTCTACTCCGCGATATTATCTTCAGCACGTGTTATTATATCATATTGTCTTTTATTTGTCAACCCTTTTTTGAAAAATATTTTTATTTTCGCCGTTTTCATGGGAGTCTATGCTTTACGGTGGGGTCTTGTTTATCCTCTTTCTATACAATTATACCCGAATTTCCTTCGGATTATGCGTCCGCTCTGAAATTCGGGTAAAATTTTATTTATCCAGCTTGTAGAACTATCGTGCGGCTCAACGCACTCTTTTCTTATACGCGTGCAACGTTGCGGCCGTGATACCCAGACCCATACCGGACGCTGCCGTCAGACCGTTGGGGAAGCTTCTCAAAAATTGCACAACGCTTATTATGCCAAACAAAAGTACCCCTACAGTAATCAAAAGCACAAACAAAAGCTCCATAACGCGCGCGTTTGAAAAAGGATTCTTTCTCATAAACAAGACCGCAAGGCGGAACAGCGCGTATCCGACCACGGCCATCAACGGGGCCACGAAGAGCAACGTGTTTTTATCGGGGATCTTCCCGAATATCAAGAACAGTACCCACTGAACAGCAAAGACCGCCGCATATATCAAAATAATTATATTCCTTTTTTCGACCGCGCAATCTATAAATGCTCCGATACGGGTTTGCGGAGCTTTGTAGCTCGACATTACGGAATACAGCTCCTCCAGGGAGACGCCAAGTTCCTTCGCAAGCGGAAGCATCAGCTCGCTTGAAGGATAGGCGCCGCCGTTTTCCCATTTTGAAACAGCCTTGTTGCTTACTCCCAATCTTTCTCCGAGCTGGCTTTGAGTCAAGCCCTTCTTTTCGCGGTGCTCGCAGATATAATTTCCGAAATTGTAATTTTTCATACTGTTCTCCTTTTGCTTGATTCTGCCCCGATTATACCATACCGGACGGCAAAAATCAACAAATCGGACTCTTTTACCCTATCTACAAACGGTAGATATTGAAAATATCGGCTTATTTACGCCCATTCAGCTCGACAAGCTTATCGTATGCCCCATTGGCGGTGCGGTCGAGGGTGAGGGGGGTGATTGAGATATAGCCGTGCATTACGGCGTCGGTATCAAGCTCGTCGGTGGGCTTTTCCTCATAGACGCGCTTACCAATGGGCATGAACAGGTCATTCTCACGCGGCTCGAACTCATCCGAATAATATGGGCCGCCCTGGCGCGTGATGAGGATACCCTTATTATTTTCGGGCACGTTGACGTTATAAATATTATTTATCTCAAGCAGGCCGTGCTCGTCGAAGTAATCAAATACGCGATCCATAGCCTCGGCGGCGACCTCGTGCTTTCCGAAGTCGGCCGAAACGGCTACTGCCTTGATGCCCAATGCGGCGGCCTCGAAAACTGCGGCCACGGTGCCCGAATAGATCATATCGCAGCCGATATTGAGCCCGTTATTGATGCCCGAGAGGACGAGGTCGAAGTCTCTTTTGAGCCCAAGGACGGCGAAGCGGATGCAATCGGCGGGAGTGGAGTCGACACTATAGGACTCGACGCCCTCCCAACGCTCGACGCGTTTGACCTCGAAGGGCTTATGGAGCTCGATGCCGTGGCTCTTGCCGCTCTGCTCGAATTTCGGCGCGACGACGGTGACCTCGCCGTGCTTTTTCGCCCAGGCGACCACGCCGTTCAGGCCGTCGTAATTTATTCCGTCGTCGTTAGTTATCAGAATTCTCATAACCAGCCCTCGTTATTTTCCTTATATTCCTTCAGCCGTGCGTCGGCATCGGCAAGCAGGGCTGCGATCTCTTTCCTTGAGTGAAGAGTTGCGCCGCAGGCGCAGGCGTGTCCGCCGCCGCGGTACTTTTCTGCGATCTCGTTGACGGTGACAAAGCGCGAGCGCAATCTGACGCGGATAGTCTTATCGCCCTCGTCCATAGTATCGATAAAGGCGACCCAGATAAGGCTTCCCTTGATGGAATCCATCAGCGAGACCACGTTGCTGGCCTCCTCGCGGGAGAGGTTGTATTTTTCCTGGATGCTCTTGGTTATATGGAGGTATGCCACGCCGTTTTCGGTGATCTTGATCTTGCGCGAGATCTCGGACTTGAACTTGAAGTAGTCGAAGTCCTGCATATAAAGGTGGGCGTAGAGGGTATCGGTATCGATGCCGCGGTCAAGGAGGACGGCGGCGGCGCGGAGGGTATCGCCCGACACGTCGCGGAAGCGGAAGCGACCCGAGTCCGTGACCATACCCGTATAAAGATAGGTAGCGGCCTCCTCGGTCAGCACCAGCTCATCGCGGAAGGTATTGTAAAAGGTTGCGACCATCTCGCAGGTGGAGGAGCGTTCGTCCTCGACCCAGCGGGTATCGCCGTAGGGCTCGCGCTCGATGTGGTGGTC
>JAFTOB010000072.1 GCA_017451545.1 Clostridia bacterium
CTCCGGCACGGCAAGCCGCGCCACCTCCCCCAAAGGGGGAGGCTTTGAGTGAGTCGCGGTTCGATTATTTAGCGGTCTAAATTTTTCAAACTCTTTCAAATAAACTCCGATTTGTCGAGGTATTATCATCGGGTGATCGCGTGCGATTAAAGGTCACGCCACCCGATCCTTCGCCGCCTCGGCGATGTCGATCCGAGGATCGACGGGCCCGATTTGTCGGTGACGTCCCCGTCGGGTGGTGTGACTTAATTTGTTTGGCATTGAAAAGGGCCGATTCGGTTGAATCGGCCCTATCGTTATTCTTTTTTATCTGCCGAAGGCTTTTCGGTCTTCGGTGTGGGGTATGCTCCGCCGTGACTGCACATAGAGCAGGTGGCGCAGCAGCCCGTACAGCCGCCCTTTGCGGCCGCCTTCTTCTTATCGCGGATCATCCATATGATAAGAAGTGCGAAGAGTGCGACGAGTATGGCGCAAATTATTATGGTACCTATATTGGCACCGATCCAGGAAAGCACGGCTCCCATACGGATCTCCTTTCAAAGATTATTTTTTCGACACCTTGACGGTCTCGGTCAGCTTTGCAGACGCCTTGTAGGGTCTGAACAGCATAAAGAGAGCGAATACCACGATCAAAGAGGCGAGGGCGAGCCAGAGGATATTGAGGCCGCCCATCTCGCCCGTGAAGAGCAGACCGAACTGGTATACGACCAGCGACACGGCATATGCGAAGAGGCACTGATACACGATGGCGAAGGTGGTCCACTTCCAGTTGTTCATCTCACGTCTGATGGCTCCCATTGCGGCAAAGCAGGGGGCGCAGAGCAGGTTGAAGAGCAAAAAGGACATTGCGGCGGCCCGGCTCGAAAATCCCGCAAATCCTGTGACATCAAACACGGCAACGACCTCCTCCTTAGCCACAAGACCCATTACCGTTGCAACGGCGGCGGTGGGATCGTTGAAGCCGAGAGGCGTGAATATCCAGCTTATGGCAGAGCCGATATAATCCATAACGGTGATCATTCCCTCGGCCTCAAGATAGAAGCCGAACTTGCCGTCTACGGTACCGAGAGTGGTGCCAAGCCAGATAATAACGGTGGACAGCAGGATGATGGTTCCCGCCTTCTTGATGAAGGACCAGCCGCGCTCCCACGTCGCGCGGAGCACGTTGCCCACGGTGGGCATATGGTAAGGCGGGAGCTCCATTACAAACGGTGTGGGATTGCTTGCAAAGGGTCGGGTCTTTTTAAGAGCGATTCCAGACACGATAACTGCGGCGACGCCGATCAGATAACACACGGGGGCCAACCACCAGCCCTTTTCGGGTCCGCCGAAGGCCACCGCCGCGATCATAGCGATCATCGGTAGCTTCGCACTGCACGGCACAAAGGTGGTGGTCATAACTGTCATTCGGCGGTCGCTTTCGCTTTCAATGGTACGCGACGCCATAATTCCGGGAACTCCGCAGCCCGAGCCCACAAGCAACGGGATAAAGGATTTTCCCGAAAGACCGAATTTTCTGAAAACTCTGTCAAGAATAAACGCAATGCGGGACATATATCCGCAAGCTTCAAGAAACGCAAGCATAAGGAAGAGGACGAGTATCTGGGGCACGAAGCCGAGGATGCCGCCGAGACCGCCGATGATGCCGTCAACTATCAAACTTTCAAGCCACGCGGGTGCATTTGCCGCATCCAGCCAGCCTCCGAGGATCGAGGGGATGCCGGGAACCCACAGGCCAAAGAACGACCAGCCGTCGCCGAAGACTCCGTCATTTGCCCAATCGGTTGCAAACGTACCTACGGTGCTGATGGAAATATAGTAAACGAGGAACATAATTGCCACGAAGATGGGCAGTGCCAGCACGCGGTTTGTGACCACGCGGTCGATCTTTTCGGACACCGACATCTTGGGTGCGCTCTTCTTTTTATAGAAGGACTTGATGACCGAATCTATGTAGACGTAGCGCTCGTTTGCGATGATGGACTCTGCGTCATCGTCGAATTCCTGCTCCACGTGGACGATATCGCGCTCGATGTGGGCGACGGTCTTGGGTGAGAGCTTCAGCTGCTCGAGGACCTTTTCGTCGCGCTCGAAGAGCTTGATGGCGTACCATCTCTGCTGCTCCTCGGGCAGGCCGTGAACTGCGGCCTCCTCGATATGTGCGATTGCGTGCTCCACCTCACCCGAGAAATTATGCATGGGAAGGCTTGCGCCCTTCTTTGCGGCCTCGATGGCGGCCTCGGCGGCCTCAAGGATTCCGTCGCTCTTCAGTGCCGACACCTCGAAAACGGGGCAGCCGAAGCGGCGGCTGAGCTCATCGATATTGAATTTATCTCCCGTTTTTCTCACCACGTCCATCATATTGATGGCCATTACCATAGGAATTCCGAGCTCGGCGAGCTGGGTGGTGAGGTAGAGGTTTCGGTTTAAATTCGTGCCGTCCACGATGTTGATGATGGCATCGGGACGTTCGACGATCAGGTAGTTTCGCGCCACCACCTCTTCAAGGGTGTAGGGCGACAGCGAATAGATACCCGGGAGGTCCGTGATTATAACGTCATTGTTTTTTTTCAGCTTTCCCTCTTTTTTCTCGACGGTTACGCCGGGCCAGTTTCCGACGTACTGATTCGAGCCTGTGAGGGCGTTGAACATGGTTGTCTTACCGGAGTTGGGGTTTCCGGCAAGGGCGATCCTAAGACTCATTGTCTCTCCTCTCTTTCATATATTAGCGGCGGCTAACTGCCACCCGAAAAATTTGGGGCGGATGCCCCGAGGTCATTCGATTTCGATCATTTCGGCATCGGCCTTGCGGAGCGAAAGCTCGTAGCCGCGTACCGTGAGCTCAAAGGGGTCGCCGAGCGGGGCTACCTTGCGAACATAGATCTCTATGCCCTTGGTGATTCCCATATCGAGTATCCTGCGGCGAAGCGCGCCCTCGCCGTGGAGCTTGACGACACGGACGGTCTTGCCGACCTTTGCGTCCTTCAACGTTTTCATCTGCCATTCCTCCTTACCTTTAGTTAGCCTCGGCTAACTTGACGGTAATATGATACCGCTTTTTACGGATTTTGTCAATAGTTTTTTCATAATTTTTGTGTTTTTGCAACATTTTTGGATTCGGTAACAATTATAAAGAAAAAATTTTGGCATATTTTTGTGCAAAATTCACAAAAGCCGTGTTTTGTGTGATAAAGGTGGGCGGAGGGCAAAAAAATACGTTCGACATCTTGAAAAAAAACGCGTTGTATGTTATAATGAGTTTAACTATTAATGTTTACAGGAGGGGCAGGTATGAGCCTTGCAGACAAGATCTTTATTGAAAATTGCCGCGATATTCTTGACAACGGTTTTTCCGACGAAAATCTGGAGGTTCGTCCTCGGTGGGAGGACGGTGCGCCCGCTCACACGGTGAAGAAATTTTGCATCGTCAACCGCTACGATCTGAAAAAGGAGTTCCCTATTCTGACCCTGCGCCGCACGGCCTTTAAGTCCTGCATTGACGAGCTGCTCTGGATCTGGCAGAAGAAGTCCAACCGCGTCTCCGAGCTCAAGACCCACATCTGGGACTCCTGGGCCGATCAGAACGGCACCATCGGCAAGGCCTACGGCTATCAGCTGGGGGTCAAGCACAAATATAAGGAGGGGATGTTCGATCAGGTCGACCGTGTGCTGTTTGATCTGAAGAACAATCCTCAGTCCCGCCGCATTATGACCAACATTTACGTTCACGCCGATCTGTCCGAGATGGGTCTTTATCCCTGCGCTTACAGCATGACCTTCAACGTTTCGGGCAACACGCTGAACACTATTCTCAACCAGCGCTCCAACGATTTTCTCACCGCCAACAACTGGAACGTGGCGCAGTATGCGGTTCTGACCCACATGATGGCGCAGGTCTCGGGGCTTGAGGTGGGCGAGTTTGTGCACGTCATTGCCGACGCGCACATTTACGACCGCCACGTCCCCATCGTTGAGAAGATCCTGCAGAACGAGCCCCTGCCCGCCCCCAAGTTTATTATGAACCCCGACGTGAAGGATTTTTACGATTTCACGGTGGACGATTTTGCTCTTGAGGGCTACGAGTTCCACAAGCTTGAGGACAAGATACCCGTGGCGATTTGAGGTTGCCCGAAGGGCAAAATGAATAATGAAGCCGCTGCACTAATGAATAATGAATAATTTCGGAAGAAAACCTGCGGTTTTCGATTTTATCAGATCAGAGAGCCCGATAAATCGGAATTTGAAGGTTTAAGCCGAGCCCTTTTTGAAAGTTTTGATAAAACTTTTTCAAAAGTTTTTCGGGAGCCGGCGCCGAA
>JAFTOB010000073.1 GCA_017451545.1 Clostridia bacterium
CGCAAACGAACGGTTTAGCCGAATATTGCCGCTGTATGATATTAAAGATTACAGTGGTTTTGCCTTGCTCATCTTTTTTGCTTTTTTGCTGAAAAAAGAAGCCAAAAATTAGGTATTGCGCTTTGCTCCATACCCAATTTTTCGCTTCTTTTTTCCGAGACGCAAAAAGGGGATTTCGCGCTCTGCGGAGCGCGACCGGCGTTTCGGCGCCGGCTCCCGAAAAACTTTTGAAAAAGTTTTATCAAAACTTTCAAGAAGGGGTTCAGCCTGAACCTTCAAACTCCAATTTGTCGCTCACTTCACCGCGGGATGCTCCACGGTGCTCGCCTTGCCTCGAGCAATATAGTGTCAAAAAGCAGCAATATTGTTCGTTGACAAAGCAATTTTAATCTGTTACACTTTTAACAGATATACCGAGTTGCCGTCGGCAACCGTATAAATTCTGATTTACGATGGGAGAAAAACTATGAAAAGACTTATAGCACACATCCTCGTTATGTCACTTTTGGCGGGCATGCTCGTAGCCTGCTCGGACACGGGAAGCGGAAACGGCACGTCATCCCAAGAAACCACGGCTCCCGCAATTCCCGACGGCTCCGATACCAAGCCCGTGGAGACCGACCCGCCCACCACCACCGATCAGGGCCCCGCAAGACCCGAGCTTCCCGATCTTGAGGCGAGCAAGCCGACCGTAGAGCCCACCTCCCTCGATATCGTAAAAGACAAGAAGACCGATTTCACCGTGGTCTATTCGGGCAGCGGATATCCTCAATACGGACCCACCGTCGGCTCCGAGGGCGCCAATGACCTTTGGACCGCGATACTCAAAAAATACAAAATAGATATCAAGGTGATCAAGGACAATGACAGAGCCGCCGACAGCGAGGCCTTCGAGATCCTGGTCGGTGACACAAACCGCCCCGAGTCCGACCTGGCCCTGTCCTTTGCAAACGGCGGAAACAGCTTCGTCATCATGGCCATAGGCAAAAAGCTGGTGATCAACGGATACAGCGATATAGCCGTTGAGGAGGGTGTGGATTATTTCCTTGAAAACGTTCTCAATAAAGCACCCGATAAGGTGTTTACGTATTCCTCCGAGAGCGATTACGTAAGCACACCGTCCTCTTATTTCCGCGGCGATCTCAACTGCGTGGGATATCCCTATGCCGCATACAGCATCGTGCTTCCCGCGTCCCCCGATTTTCACGAGGAGCGAATGGCGAGAGTGTTCCAATATTACGTAGCCACCTCTATCGGTGCCGTGCTTCCCATCGTTTTCGATAACGAGGAGGATAAGGTGTCCGAGTTCGAGATACTCATAGGCGACACCAACCGCACAAAGTCCAAGGTGAACGGTAACGAATACGTTATCTCGGTCAACGGCGCAAGGGTTGAGATCAATGCCTCTTCGGTCTTCACCATGGAATACGTAAAGGAGCTTGCAGACGGCGAGGAGCTTTTCAGAGCATTTCTCCATAATGCCGAGTTCGATGCAGGTGATCTTGTCCGCGCGGACTTGACCGAGAGACTCAAGAGCAACGGCAACACCTCCTTCGGCGCAAAGCAGGGCGATTACAGAATAGTTTCCCACAATATGTACGGCTACTGCGGCAAGGATATGCCCGGGTATTGGAATTATTACGCTCACGATTATAAGGCCGCATCCCAGCGAAACAAGATGGCGGCTGAGATATATCTGCAGCTCGATGCAGATATTATTCTGGTTCAGGAGTTTACCACGAACAGAATGAGGCAGGCGGATAACCACCCGCTTACCGAGCTGCTGGCAGAGCACGGCTACGCCGAGGCCGTGCCCTCGAGAACGTTTACGGAGAACGGCAGGACCATATACACCGCCACCCCCGTGCTTTATAAGACCGAGCTCTTCGAGCTGGTTGATAACGATTGCTACAAATTTGAAGTAGGCGGCGGACACGACAAGTTCCTGACTTGGGCGGTATTGCGGGAAAAGGGAAGCGACAATATGCTTATCGTCGCCTCGGTCCATCATGAGTATATCGGCGGTGACGCAGGCAACGCAAACCGAGTCTCGCAGGTTAAAACCGTCATAGAGCAACTGGACGCCGTTATGGCGCAGTACGGAAACTGCCCCGTCATTCTGGCGGGCGATTTTAACTGCACAAACAGCTCCGAGCCCTATCAGAAGTACGTTGACGCCGGATTTTCGGACGTTCACGATATCGCAGAGGTCAAGGATAACGCGCGCGGTTATTACGACGGCCCGTATTGGGATAATGGACCCGATATTCCCTATATGACGATGGGCACGTCCTTCGGCAATTTCTCGGATGCCATCGACCATATGATCACTAAGGGCAGCGGCATAGAATTCAAGACCTACGACAGTCTTTGTGACAACGCCTCGGCCTCTATCTCCGACCATATGCCCGTGGTCGCGGATTTTAATTTTTCCAAATAAATAATCTCTTTCGGCCGTCCCTCGGGGCGGCCGAAATCTTATTTCCCGAACCTTCGGAGAGGCCGAATTTTGATTGCGCAAATTGACCTATAAGAAGCAGTGCGCTTTGTAAATATTGTACAAAAATGCTCTGCGTATTTTATAAAAACAGTATTTTATATTGACAAAATTGGGGGCTGTTGGTATAATAAACCCAAGAGTGCAATCTCGAAAATTTCTTTTTGAAAGAGAGGAAAAAACATGAAAAAAAGAATAACCCTTTTGCTTGCGATCGCTATGCTGTTCGCACTGTCCGTGCCCTGCTTCAGCATCCCCGCAGTGGCGGAAACCGATGACGGCGCCGAGGCCGTTCTTATGTCCTCGGACGGCATCGAGTTTGAGCGCGGCGCATTTGATGACATCGTAAAGATGGCACAGCCCGGCGACGTCATCAAGCTCCTTTCCGACGTTCTGACCAGAACGCAGATCTCTCTGCACGGTGACAACATCACCCTCGACGGAGACGGCCACACCATTTACTATGGCGGCACCGACTACATATTCCACATCTGCGGTGGTGACGCTTCCTATCACGGCGGCGACAACACCTGCGACGATAAGCCCGTCGGCACCGTTTACCTGAAGAACTTCACCGCAAAGTTTATCGCCGACAGAGCGGGCGGAATCAAGACCTATAACAGAACCTCGCTTCACTGCGAGAACGTCAATATTTTCAGTGATGACCTCGGTCATCTTTCCGCAAGAAACTGCAAGTCCGATGATATTACATATACGTACATCAACTGCAATTTCATCACCACGGGTCAGGCCATCTTCACCTTCCGCCCCGATCAGACCCTCAATATCTACGGCGGCTACTTTGAGTCCCACACCGCCCGTGCGCTCCGCGTCAACGACGGCATGACCGCCAACATTTACGGCGCGATCTTCGCAACCCGTAACCTCAACAGTGACAGCGCCGCAGCAAAGTCCACCGGAAATCTGAACATGGCAGGCTGCACCTTCATCAACTTCAATGGAGCCGATACCTTTATCACCGAGGAAGGCAAGGGAACCACAATCGGTGCCGATTCCAGCCTTATTCTCAATACCACCGAGGGCAATTATTCCATCGCGACCCTGCTTGAGGGCGTTAAGCTCAATATTTCGGGCGGAACTCCCGCATCCACGTCGAACACCTCCATCAAGTTCGGCGGCAGCGTAAAGGATAACGGAATCCGCTTCCGCACCACCGTTGACAGCGCCGCCATTGCGCGCGCCAACAGCCTGAAGGATGATGATACCAAGATATCCTTCGGCACGCTGATCGTTCCCATTGAATATCTTGACGGTCAGACCATCTTCAACGAGGGCGTTGCCAAGCTTGTTGGCTGTGAATATATCGATATCAAGGCCAAGGACGGTATCGTCAACGAGCTCAACGGCGACGTTGTTCTCAATGCTGCTCTCGTCGATATCAAGGCAGAGCACGTAAACACCGAGTTTACCGCAGTTGCTTACTTTGAGTACGTCCGCGACGGTATCACCGTCCGCGAGTACGGCCTCTATGACGCCGTGGCAAACACCGCAAGCATCGCGGGACTTGCCGTCGAGGCCGAGGCCGACGTCAGCGCTACCGAGACCGCAACCCATATGTACAAGACCGCCGACGGTAAGTACAGCCCCTACACTGCAGAGCAGCAGGCTGTTATTGCCGCTTATGCAGACCTTGCAAAGTAATTTAAAATAAGAGGTAATTGAAAATGAAGAAACTTATAGCAATTATGCTTGTTCTGGCTCTCGCAGCTTGCCTCTTCGTCGCTTGCGGCGATAACGGCACCGAGGGCGGAGACACTACAGAGAAGCCCGACGTTACCACTCTTCCCGACGTAACCACCACCGGCACTCCCGACGTCACCACTCTTCCTGATGTCACCACCACCGGCACCCCCGACGTCACCACCGCTCCCGACGTTACCACCGAGGCTCCCATCGTGACCACCCAGCCCGAGCCCGAGGTAACCTATCCCGATATTCCCTCCGCTACCGACGGTATTCAGGATGACGTTGCAGGAGACATTTTTGACTGATAAAACCGAATCTTTTTCGGCGAGCGCGGGACTTGCTCTCGCCGAAGCTAATATACCCGAAAGGAAAACTGAAAAATGAAAATTTTTGAGAACGAAGCAGCGGCATACAGCATCGTTATACCGCAGAATTACGAAAACAGCGAAAAGCGCTGTGCCATCCGCCTCGCCGCAATGCTCGGGATCACAAACGAGATCCTGACCGACGACAAAAAGGCCGAGCTCGAGATCCTCGTCGGCAAGACCAACCGCACCAAGACCGCGGTAGGTAAGGCCGAGTTCGCCGTGGCAACCTACAAGCACGGTGTCGAGATCGTCGCCGATAACTGCTTTGTTTACGAATATGCCCTCGATTATTGCACGGCAAACCTTGAGAGCCTTCTCGCCGAGGCCAAGCAGAGCGCAGGAGTCCTCTACCGCGAGGATACCTCCGCAAAGATTCGCGCCGCAAAGGATCCCGCGATCCTTGACAGAAGCGGTGAGGTCCGCCTGCTTTACCACAACGTCTGGGGTTGGGACAACGGCCCCGCACCTCAGGGCTGGATCAACGGCAAGAGCGAGCCCTCCCAGAGAAGCCGCGCCATGGCCGAGACCCACAAGACTCTCGCGCCCGACGTCATCTGCCTGCAGGAGTACACGAACTTCCTTATGAGAAGCTGTGAGGACTCCATCGTTGCCGAGCTTGAAAAGACCGGTGATTATGCCGAGGTCAAGCTCCCTCCCGTTGACAAGATCGAGACGGCGACCCCCATCATTTATAACACCAAGACCGTAAAGCTCATCGATTCGGGCGTTCACAAGTTCACCTTCGGCGGCGGAATGGATAAGTTCCTCACTTGGGGCGTATTTGAGACCGTTGCCAAGGGCAAAAAGTTCGGCGTAATCTCGGGCCACCTTGCATATCAGGGCGGCGAGGACGGCAATATGTACCGTATGTGCCAGATCCCGCTGATGATGTACCGCGCCGAGCGCATCAAGTCCACCTATAAGTGCCCCGTATTCTTCGGCGGCGATATGAACTGCCCCGGCTTCTCGGCACCTTACCGTCTCTTCCTCAATATGGGCGCGGTCGATACCTGGCCCCTGTCCGAGATCACCGAGGATCGCAGCACCTGCCACGCATACCCCGACTTCGATCAGGAGACCGGGCTCGTTATGTCCCACCACAGAGTCGACGTTTACGATTCGCCCACATATATGCAGATGGGAATCGACCACATCTTCGTGCTTCCCAGAGGCGAAAAGCCCAAGTTCAGAAGATTCGATATCGTATCCAACGTCTACGCCAACACAGGCTCGGATCATATGCCCGTAGTGCTTGATCTCGACCTCAATTAAAGAACTTTATTTTAAGGAGAATATTATGAAAAGATTTCTTGCATGCCTTCTGGCCATTCTGATGCTGGCAAGCGTGCTCGTTGCTGGCGTCGATACCGGCGCGGGTGATGACACCACCACCTTCAAGCCCGACGGCACCACCGAGACCCCCGGAACCACCTATAACCCAGTTACCACCGAGAACCCCGGAACAACCGAGAATCCCGGAAC
>JAFTOB010000074.1 GCA_017451545.1 Clostridia bacterium
CTCGGAAAAAAGAAGCGAAAAATTGGGTATGGAGCGAAGCGCAATACCTAATTTTTGGCTTGTTTTTTCAGCAAAAAAGCAAATAGGATGGGCAAGGCAAAGCCACTGTGGCTTTTAATGTCCTACAGCGGCAATATTTGGTTAAACCGTTCGTTTTCGCGGCCTGAAAAACAAGCCAAATTTTAGGTATTTCATACCCAAAATTTCGCTTCTTTTTCACTGAAGCAAGGGCCGCGTAGAGCTTTTCGCGCTCTGCGGAGCGCGACCAACGGGTTGCCGTTGGATCGCAAAAAACTTTTGAAAAAGTTTTATCAAAACTTTCAAAAATGGGTTTAGCTTAGACCTTCAAATTCCGATTTGTCGGTCGCTACAGGGTTATAATTTAACCGTCCGCGATCTGTTCCCGATCGGGTCAATCGAGGTGAAAGACCTTGACGAGGTCGACGGACACGGGGCTGTTGTCGGGGTTCACGTCCATTATATCGGCCATATGATCCCACCATTTGCGGCAGATGGCCGTGTCGGCCGAGCGCGCCCATTTTTCCTCGCTTTCGATCTCGATATATCCGAAAAGGACGTTGGTCTCGCGGTCGAGAAAGATCGAATAGTTCCGTCCGCCGTACTCGTGTATCATATCGGCCATTTCGGGCCAAAGCGCGTTGTGTCTTCGCTCGTATTCGGCCTCCATGCCTGGGTGAAGCTTCATTTTAAAACCCTTGATCATTATGCCGTTCGACCTTTCGTTACAATACAAATTATAATTTATTTTCGTGTGCTGCGCCATTGCGGACCTTGCCGCAAGCATTGCAAATATTGCTATCCTTTATTATATCATTGATTTTACCGAATGTCAAGGCGCGAAGAGGGCCGCTTGCGCGGCCCTCGGGATTTTTTTGCGTTTTTTATTGAAATCTGCAAAAGATTATCGAAAAGTACAGTCAGGGTCGGTCACACGGCCGCCCTTTCGCAGGGGAAACAGCAGAGCGCCAGCTTCAGGGCGCGCAGGCGGATGCGGTAGATCGAGCGCTCGGCTACGCCGAGCATCTCGGCGCATCTTTCCATACTGCGACCGCCTATATAGTGGTAATACAGAAAGAGCTTCTCGCGGCTGTCGGGCATTGAGGTCACAAAGCTGCGGATCTCGCGCATTTTTCTTCGCGCTCCCTCGGCCTCGGATAAGGGCTCGGCATCGTCCTTGTCCCGAAGCTCCTTCATTGCGCGGTAGAGCTTGTAGCTTTCAAGGTATTCGATCAGGGTCTTCATTTTTTCGTTTTGTGTCATAGAGCACCTCGCTTTCTTAATGATAGATCAAATTTTCAAACAGAGTCGGCACATTCAAAGCCCAGCTCGTGCAAAAGCTCGTAAATGCTTGCCATATTGCAGATATAAAGCAGGGTCGAGGTGTCGAGCTCCTCAAGACAATCGGCGCAATAGAGCTCGCCGTTGCCCTCGGTGTGCTTGTCGTCGGCGTAAATATAGGAGCCGCAGAGGGCACAGCGACCGAGGGGGCGCCCTCCGTTTCCGTCGTAGCCCGGGCAGGCCTCGGGGCAGTAGGTAAAGTGGCATTCGTTACACATATAAATCTCCTTTCAATAATAAAAATAAGAGCATCGGAAGGGGACGGAGACTCGCTCCGCGTCTTCTGATGCTCATCCTGAGCTCCCGATTTCACCGCCGGGAGGATAGATCACTTTCGGTTTTTTCGATGATGGCCACGGCGGTCTTGCACCGCGAGCAGATCATACTTTTGCCGCGGTAGCTCTCGTCGGCCACCCGCGTTTCGATAAAGAGCCTGTCCCTCGGGTCACCGCTGAAGAGCAGAGTCCTGCCGCAGTCGGGGTTGGGACATCGGGCTATGGGGATCCTTTTCGGCTTTTTCTCCATCAAAGTCCCCCTTTGAGTTTTCTCCTTCGCGCGTCAAAAATGCTTCTCATTGCCGTCTCCTTTTCTGCCGACGTCGGCCGCGGGCGGGGCGTTTTGCTCGCGGGGCTTGACATTCGGCCTCGTTTCATATATAATATAATCGGAGTTTTGCGGCGTGTGCCGCCTCCGCGGGCCTGTGGACTGCCCGAGAGGAATCAGAACAGGTGTTCTGTTCCTTGTATGGAATATTATAACTCATTATTTTGATTTTGTCAAGTGTTTTTGGAACATTTGTTCTAAAATTTTTCTTAAAACGGAAGGATACCAATGATAGCGATCAGTTTAAACGGCGTAACTCTCTCTTTCGGCATGAGGACCGTGCTTGAAAACATCTCATTTTCGCTCAACGAGGACGATAAGCTGGGCATCGTGGGCGTCAACGGCTGCGGCAAAAGCTCGCTTTTCCGTCTGATCCTCGGGGAAGAGGAGGCCGACTGCGGCGAGATCTATATTTCAAAGGACAAGACTTTGGGCATTCTGCGTCAGGACGGCGCGTTCACTCTGCCCGAGGGGCTGTCGGATGACGCAAAGCCCGCGGAGGTCATGCTTTATTCCTATCCCGAGCTTCTTGAGACCGAGGCGCGGCTTGATGAGATGAAGCGTCGGCTCGACGCCTGGTCTGGAGTGTCGGACAACAGCTTTTACACCGAGCTTTCGCAAAAATACACCGACCTCCACGCAAAGTACATTGCCGACGGCGGCATGGAGTTCCGCTCGCGGTGCGTGTCGGTCCTGCGGCGTATGGGCTTTGACGACGAAATGCTGTCGCGCCCCGTTGCCACCCTCAGCGGAGGGCAGAAGACCAGACTTGCCATCTCTGTCCAGCTCTGCCGCGATCCCGACATCCTTCTGCTTGACGAGCCTACGAACCATCTGGACATCGAGACCCTCGGCTGGCTCGAGAACTATCTCGCCTCCTATAAAAAGTGCGTGCTGGTCATTTCCCACGACCGTTATTTCCTTGACCGCGTGACCAATAAGACCCTTTTTATCGAGCACACAAAGGGCAAGCTGTTTGCGGGGTCGTATACCCCCGCATCGGCACTGCGCGAGGATGCCGACCGCGTGGCCGAAAAGCATTATTGGGAGCAGCAGAAGTACATCAAGCATCAGGAGGAGTACATTGCCCAGCAGAGGGCGTGGAACCGCGAGAAGAACATCAAGCGCGCCGAGAGCCGCGAGAAGATGCTTGATAAATTGGAGCGCTTGGAGCGCCCGAAGGAGGCACCGCGCCCCATTCATCTGAAGTTTTCACAGGAGCACAGCTCGGGCAACGACGTGCTCTACGTCCGCGACGTGGGCTTCGCTTACCCCGGCAACGAGCTGTTTCGCGGCCTTGATTTTTTGCTTCAGCAAAAGGAGCGGCTTTTTATAATCGGCAAGAACGGCTGCGGAAAATCCACGCTGGTCAAGCTCCTGACGGGTCAGCTTGAGCCCACGCGGGGCTATATCGAGTCGGGCTATAACGTGGAGATCGGCTGCTACGATCAGGAAAATCGCACTCTGACCGACACCAACACGGTGCTGGACGAGCTCTGGAACGCCTACCCCGACCGCACCGAGCTTGAGATTCGGTCGATCCTTGCGGCCTTCCGCTTTTATGCCGACGATATCGAAAAGACGGTGGGAATGCTCAGCGGCGGCGAGCGCGCGCGGCTGATGCTCTCAAAGCTCATAATGTCGAAGATGAATCTGCTCATCCTCGACGAGCCCACCAACCACCTTGACATCAGCTCACGCGAGGCGCTGGAGGACGCCGTCGACAGCTTTGACGGTACGGTGCTCTGCGTTTCCCACGACAGATATTTCATCAACCGTCTCGCCACGCGGATCATCGAGCTCTGCCCGGGCGACGAGTTCGGCTGTGATTTTCTCGACTACCGCGTGTCGAAGAAGGGGCACGCCATCGACGAATATTTTGAGTTCAAGCGCAGCCGCAAAACGGTGGCGGTAGGCGGCGAGGCCGCGCGGGTGCAGACGGCGTCCAAGGAGCAGTTTTTAGCCGACAAAAAGAGCCAATCTCAGGCGCGAAGCGAGCAGAGGCGGCTTGAGCGCATGGCGAAGGAGCAGACCGAGCTTGAAGCCGAGCTCGACCGCGTGACCGAGGAGCTTTACGGCGAGGCGGCCACCGATTACGTCCGCGCCGCCGCCCTTGAGGCGCGCAAGAACGAGATCGAGGAGCGGCTCCTTGAGATCTACGAGGAGTTGGGAGTGTGAGAGGGTGCCCTTTGGGCAAGTGATATTCGTCCTTCGGACGAGTGAAATTTCGCCTTCGGCGAAGTGAAATGTGCGTGGCACGTGAAATACGCCTTCGGCGTGTGAAATATTTCCTTCGGAAATGTAAAGGAAGAAAATCGTTCCGATTTTCGATTTTTATTGGAATTAAACAGACCGATAAATCGGAGTTTGAAGGGTTCAAACAGATTTCACCGAAACCAACCTTGGAAGCGGTTAAGACAATGGCTCTCCCTTTGGGAGAGCTGGCGCGAAGCGACTGAGAGGGTAAAACAGCCC
>JAFTOB010000075.1 GCA_017451545.1 Clostridia bacterium
AATTTTATGTGCTTAAGGGCAATACGGTTACTATCAGCGACGAGATTGACAAGGAAGATTTGGAAGATGTGGTAACAGGACCCATTCTCACATTCACTGCCTACGCAGTACAGCAGGATGGATTTGATACCGCCGCAACCGATGCGGAGAATGCCGCTCTTGCTTGGGCTGAAGCCATAGCACAGTTTCCTCTTGACACAACCACCCCGTAACCTATTCAATCCTAACGGAGGATAAAAAATGAAAAAGAAAATATTTGTTGTAGCCCTGGCAGCTTGCCTCCTCATCCTTTCGGTGGCAGGTTCGTCCATAGCTTACTTCACAGACACCGCAGAATACACTAACGTGTTTACTGCAGGTAACGTCAATATCACTCTTACCGCAAAAGGTGACGATATTAACAACACCAATAATATTCTTGACATCAAGGATGAGGGTGTATACCCCAGCCAGATTATCGAGAAGAATGTTACCATTAATAATGTTGGCACCGAGAATGCATATGTAGCCGCAATTATCACTCTCACTGATGACAACGGTGATCTCGCTACGGTTATTAACAAGGACGGTACTAACAATAACATTCCTGTAGCAATTGCAACGTTCCTTGGAGGACTCGCACCTACTGGATATAAGGTTAATGTTGCCGATATTGTTGAGAATAATAACGTAGTAGGCTACACCATCTATCTCATTAAGGAAGAAGCTCTGACTGCTCAAACAGGAACCGCTGTTCTTTTTGAGGACATTGTTATTCCCGCCGATTGGGATAACGATCAGATGGATGCTTTTGAAGATCTCAAGATCGACGTAAAGGCATACGCTACACAGACCAAGGGAACAGGATTCGACAATGCCGTTTCGGCTATCAAAACCGCATTCCCTGCCGAGTTCGGTAGCATCACTTTTAACTAATCCTAAAATCCCTACCTCGCTTTGAGGCAGAACTTGCCGATGCCGCGGTCGCGGCATCGGCAGGGAGACAATTTAATCTATCGTAAGGTGGGGATCGCGGCGTGCGTGTTGTTGGGATCTCGGATGTCGCATCCCTCCTTCGGTTAAATTTCCCCATTCCCTCTATCTTGTATCTTGTATCTTGTATCTTGTATCTTGTATCTTTGTATCTCTCTCCGCGGTTCGCCGCACAAATAAATTCAGAAAGGAGGCCGAAACAAGTGGATCAGAAATCAAATCTTGCTCGACAGAAGAAGAAAAGTCTCAGAAATTCCCTGTTTTCCATGGTCGCATTTGCATTCGTAACAATTATCTTCTTTTCGGCCCAGACCTATGCCTATTTCACGGACGGCGTAGATAATGAACAGAATAAGATCGCCTCGGGTGAGCTCGATATCGAGCTTATCGAGATGCGTCAGTCGGGTACGGGTGAGACCGCATACGTCAACCCCGTGGAGATCATGCCCGCCACAAAGGTGAGCAAGATCGTCAAGGTGCAGAACACCGGCACTTTGCCCGTTTATATCCGAATAAAGATCGAAAAAGACATAAATAAGCAGGACAAGGATCTTCCCCCCGATTGGGAAAGCCTCATTACCTGCGATTTCAATCTGGACGACACAGCCACCGCCAACGTCAAGGAGGGTCTTTGGACCTATCAGGGCGGTTACTATTACTATAACGAGCCCCTTGAGGCGGGGAAGACGTCGGTGCCGCTCTTCGAGCACGTGTTCTTCTCGGCCGATATGGGCAACGAGTTCACAAACAGCGAGATCTTCTTCACCGTGAGGTGCGAGGCCGCGCAGGTCAACGGTAACGCCGACAGCGCGATGGAGGCTACGGGCTGGCCCGCCGAGCAGAACGCCGACACCACCGAGCCCCCCGTGACCACCGTGACTCCGGATACGTCCGCGACTCCCGAGGGCACGAAGGCTCCCGATGACACGAACGCTCCCGCCGAAACAACAGCTTGATGAAAGGACGTAAAAATGCCTAAGACATTTAAGTTTTTAAAGTGGTCGGGTAATAAGGCCGTTGCGCTTTTCGTCCTGACTATCGTGCTCGCCGTGGCCGCAGTAGGCTCCACGGTGGCCTATATCGTGACTAAAACGGGCGAGGTGAAGAATACCTTCACGCCGCCGGATATCAATATTGACATAAGCGGAGACAATATCGCCAATAAGGGCGATATTCCCGTGTACGTTCGCGCGGCCGTCGTGGTCAATTGGGTCAATGAGACCGACGGTTCTATTCTTTCCGCAACACCCGTTGAGGGAACCGATTACGAAGCAGTTTACAATACCGATAACGGCTGGGCCAAGGGCTCGGACGGCTTTTGGTATTACAAAACCGCGCTGGATCCCAACGTTGCCGCCGCGACCCTGATGAAGACGGTCACGCAGAAGACGCAAAAGGACGGCTACAAGCTTCAGGTTCAGGTGCTTTCGTCGGCAATTCAGACAACGCCCGCGAGTGCTGTCGAGCAGAGCTGGGGCGTGACGGTTAATAATGACGGCACTTTGACTGTAAATTAAGGAGGTCACCGAGTAATGAAAAAGAGAATAATTTCGCTCTTGCTCGCGGTGATCACCGTGATGCAGATCGTCCCGTGGGCCATGCTGCCCATCATCGCGGAGGGTGAGGAGACCGCCGATGCGATCACCATCGAGGATATGGAGGTCGGTAAGCTTTATACGGCCGAGTTCGTGTCGGATGAGTTCTGGCCCTACGCCAGATTTCCGTTTGAGAGCACTTATGATACACAGGGTGTAGTTATAAGTATGGATGAAGTTCCCGAAACGATTAGTATTATCCGTAAGAGTGCGGACGATTTAGGTCTTGTCTATATTGCCGATGACAGCTCGGAGTGGCTTGGCGAATACAGCGAGTACAGATACATTGAAGCGTACCGTTTCGTTATAGATTCCGGTATCTCTGTTGATGAAATGGAGATCGGCAAGGCGTACAGTGCTACTTGGAACACCTCTGATACGGGTGTGGCTCCTTACCGTAAGACCGACGAAAAGGGCGCGGAATTCTATGAATACGGATTCTTTGATGATAAGGAACCCAATGTTTCGACTGACGGATTCCCGGATAAGCTGACCGTTAAGCTTGTTTATGAAGATGATGTGTATGTGTACGTAACCAATGAGGATTGGCCTGCGGCCTTCGACCAGTACAGATATCTCGATACCGAGTTCGATATCGTTATCACCGGCGAGTACGTAGAGCCGGAGGATGACGGTTACGTTTACGGTAAGGTCAGCATTGACTGCGACGAGGCCGTCGGTAACACGGTCACACTTGACGCGGGAGAAAAGCTTTACGCATTTACGTCTCTCGATGCCGAAATAAGCGAAAATGCCAAGTATCAGTGGCAGATCAAGCTTGAGGACGGCAGATGGGCGACCATAGGCGACTATATCTACCCCTACGCGGTGCTTTCCGAGGCACTGCTCGTCAATGCGCCCGGCGGCGTTGCGAATATCCGCTGCGTGGCCATCGACGGCAACAAGAAGTACGCCAGCGACGAGCTCGCGCTTCGTATGAAGCCCGCCGGCGACGTTACCGAGCAGCTTTCGAGCGTGACGGTCGACTCCTATAACGCCATAGCCCCCGCGCAGAAGCTGGCGGCGGATGATCCTTCGGCTCTTTCCGTCGATGCTTTCCAGATCGTTATAAATTATACCTTCAGGCACGAAACCCAGGCGCCCTTGGCAAATATTGACGGTTTCCCGGCTGCGAACACGTTTACGGTCACTCTGCCTGCGGGCGGACAGTATACCGGTAACGTTCCCAGCCCGTCGGTAGTTGGATATGCGCCATACGTACTCAAGGAGCAGGCTTCTTTTGTGACCGGCGGGGCTTCAACATCAATAACTTATGATGGAAAAGAGTACGTTCCCGCAAACAGTATAAGCTTTAATGAGGTAAAAACAGAGACGACCGTTGATGTTTTTTATATTCCTCAAGAGGTCAATTTCCTTGTAAAGATTTACGAGCAGAACCTTCATAACGATGAGTATGTTCTTGCCGCCACAGAGGTGAAGAACGGTTTGTCGGATTCGCCGGTAGGTGAAGGTTTGGATGTCGAAAGAACCGGATTCAGTCCCCTTTATTACGATCCCGAGATCGCCATCAACGGCGACGGCACCACCGTTATCGAGATCTACTATGACAGAAACTACTACCTTGTTGATTTCGAGCTGACGACCGACGAGGCGTACGGCGCAACACCGTATTACGTGCGATATAATACGCAGGTCATGCTTCCCACACCTACGCGTCCGGGTTATTCGTTTACTGAATGGACGCTGAACAAGGTGTACACACTTTTGCCCGATGATTCGGAAAATGTGGTTACCGATTCGAATGTTTTGGCTCTTTACAACCAAAAGGAGGCCGGAAAGCTTATCACCGTTCAGCATAACGCGGATTATACTGCGGGATGGAATATTGCAACCACTACATACACGGTTATCTATTGGCTTGAAAATGCGGATGATAATAATTTCACTTTGACAACATTCAGAGTTATAGAAAACGCAATTCCCGGGTCTGTTATAAATGCTTCCGATGTACAAGACACACTTGGAGACGCGTTGGCTGCAATTGGTGAGGACGGAGAAGAAGAGCATTTCGTTTTCCTTGAAGGCGTTTCGGATACGCAGGTCTCGGTTAAGGGCGATGGAACAACGGCTGTTAATGTGTATTATGCGCGAAAATATTATACCATTAACTTTACGTCAACCGGCCGATGTGCTATGTATGTAGAAAATGGCAACGCCAATTATAGTCATACGCACGGAACAGACTGCGAGCGAGATTTGCTTTGCTCTAAAGAGGTACACACTCACACCGATGCGTGCGGGGAGAAGACTTTTATTTGTGAAATGGCGGAACATACAGCACACAATGGTACTTGCTGTACACGTAAAGAACATACGCATACAACAGAATGTTATGACAACATAGAGAGTACTACTGCTGAAGCAAATAATAGTTCCGATATACGTTATGCACCTAACAATCCAGTCGATGGCCAAATTTATCGTAGAGGTAATTGGTATAATAGGGTTATTTACATCAATGGTTCTTGGTATAGATATGGAGGCACCGAAAATTCGGGAACGGTTATTTCTCCTAATTCATCATGCGTTGGATACGAACATTCTCACGGTGACGGAAATTGCGCTTGCTCAACCTCTTTGCACACTCACGGCGACACGTGCTATGAGTACGCTTCTTGCGATAAGATTGCTCACACGCACATTGACGGTTGCTATGGACAATGCAAATTGTACGAACATACTTGCGGAACAAACTGTTCTAACGCAAATCGTACGAATAGTGTAAAAGTTGTAACGCAAAAATACGACTCTGACATTTCTAAAATTTGGCCGATCATTGATGCCAGCGGAACTAACCATCAGGGTTATGTTTGGGAATCAAGCATAACCGGTGACTATTATTCGATTCTCTATAAAATGCCGGATTCTGATATGACTATGTCAAGATATCAGTTTAACGGATCTACTCAGTTGCATTGGTATTATGCGCTTGAACGTTTAACCCCGACTACCGAATATGACGGTGGAAACTATGTTACTAACGGCGGAAAATATTACTATGTAGCATTTGAAACGTATCTTACGGCGACAACGGGTACAAACTTGACTTACGATGAGGATTATTTCCCAATAACCGGATTCACTCAGTTGCAAACGAAAAATCAATTTGGCGGCAACAATTGGACAACAAACAACGGTTACCGTGAAATGTATTTGTATTACGTCAGAAATGAGCATAATCTTATTTTTTACGATGGTGAAAGAGAAATCAAGTCAACACCCTATTTATATGAGGCAAGTCTTGCAAATGCATTTTTTGTTCCAGAAAGCATTCCGCTGAGCAAAGAACAAGGATCGGTTAAATTTGTGGGATGGTATACTACACCCACATGCGCGGATGGAACTGAATTTGATTTTGCAAACGAAATAATGCCGGACCGAGATGTTACACTCTACGCCAAGTGGGAAGACTGCTCCTACACCGCGAATATTTATCTTGATCCTAACAAAGATACACTCCTCGGAGAAGCGCAGACAGTTCTTTTCGGTTCTCCCATTGTTGAGCCAGATTATAAGGCGGCACAGGCGGCAAATCCCGCGTATACCAATCTGATTTTTGCCGGATGGTATTACATGGACGGCGATGAGGAGAAGCGCTTCGATTTTAATACTATGGTGCTCAAGGCGGATATGGATATCTACGCCAAGTGGACGTCCAAGGTGCCTGTCAATTATACAGTTTATTTCGTTGTTGACATAAATGGGGAGCGCGTGGAGATCGCGGATCCCGTTAAGGGTCAGTCCTTGGCAGGTATAAGCAAGTCGTTTACTGCCAAGACGGGAAGTGAGCTTTACACAGCCTATCAAAAAGGATATTTCCCGGATAAGCGCTCTACTTCGATTATGATGAGCAACACGGAGGTAAACGAAGCGGTGTTTGTTTATTCCGTGCCGGGCGAGATTCACTATTCCGTTACTCACGAATTTGTCAGCGATGATTTCGTGGCAATACTCGGAACCAATAAGTTGGTCGAAGTTTTTGACCATAAGATCGAAGGCACAAATATTGAACAATCTGCGGCTTCGGTCACCGTATCCTTCCGAGAAGGAATTACGGTAGATGCCATAGCAAAGGCCGCATACGATCAGACGGGAATAAATCTTACTTCCGATCAAAAGAACGCTCTTTGGGATATCGTTGTAAACCTTTCTCCCGATCACTTTGAGCACGATATCATTCTTTCGACCACAGAGACAAACAACGAAACCTTTAAATGGGTAAGCCGCGGAACGGTCGGTACCTATCAGATCATTCACTATTTCGAGACCCTCGGCGGTGAATACGTTTCCGATTATACGCAGGAGTTTGTTGGTAATATCGACGCGACGGTTACTGCAGAAGCAATAGAGCGTTACGGCTTTACCCTGAATTCAGCTCACAAGGATGCTATTTCCTCCGGAACGATCCAAAAGATGACGGTGGGAACCGACGGTCAGATCTCCGGCGGTCTTGTGCTGAAGCTTTACTATTCCCGTAATAAGTACAGCTATAAGGTTCACCATTACGAGATCGGTACTACGCAAAAGCTTGCGGTTTCAGAGACTGTTGAAAATGTGCCCTTTGAAACGGTAGTCACCGTTTCGAATAATGCCGAGAATATTTCCGGATACACGCTTGCCAACGGCAGTACAACGGTTGAAATTGTCGGCGACGGTCAGGAGATCATTTGCTACTATCAGGGACTTGACGTTCAGTACCGTTATCAGATCATCGGAAGCACGGGCGGCTCTCTCACCGAGTATATCGGAGACACCGTCGTGGGATCTGTACCGAAAAAAACCACTTTGTCGATCAACGGCGACGGCTTTTTCCTGAACCGCTGGTATTATACGGTCAGCGGTGACGACAAACAGAAAGCCGTTCCCGATGAATGGCTTTCGGGCGACGGGATGACTCTTGCGCCAACCGCACCCGGTGCGGAATGGGCGGGTAAGACTATCACGGTCTATGCCGAGATCCTTCCGACTACACGAACCTTCGTAAATGTTGGTTTGCCCGAGAACAGCACTCAGGCAGTTGTGTATCGTTTGAAGGGCAAGGATGAAACCGCAACCGCCGGTGTGGACGTTACATTTACCATCATCGGCAACGGTTCTGCTGTTATCGCTATACTCCCCTATGGTGAGTATACCGTGACGGTGCTCGATTGGGCGTGGAGATATGCTGATCCTTCCGTAACGTTTAACGGTGATACTTTTGTTTCGACGACGGGCAGCTTTGATCTGACGTTGGACGCTGTGGGTGACGTTACCTTTACCTTCAGTGGTTCAAGCAACAACCAATGGCTCACCGATGATGCCAACGGGACGGTCACGGCTACACAGTCTATCACAGGTTAACCCAAGACCCGCGAGAAATCGCGGGTCTTTTTTGTCCTGTATGCGTTCCCCCTTCGATTTCTGCTCTGCGAGTATGCGTCCCCATTCGATTTTTGTCCTGCGAGTATGCGTTCCCATTCGATTTTTGTCCTGCGAGTATGCCTTTCCCTTCGATTTTTGCTCTGCGGCTATGCGATTTTTGTCGATTCTATTGCTTTTTATGCGGTATATGTGTTATAATACATATATATACTTTTTGGAGGTCATTATGGCTAAAACAGTTCAGGATATTATCTCTCTCATCAAGGAGAAGGACATCAAGATGGTGGATTTCAAGATGGTGGACGTGAGCGGTCAGTACCGTCACGTGACCATTCCCGCGTCGAATTTCTCGGAGGAGACCATCAAAAACGGTATTGGCTTTGACGCCTCCAACTACGGCTATGCCGTGGTCGAGAAGAGCGACATGGTCTTTATCCCCGACCCCGACACCGCGCTCATCGATCCCTTCTGCGAGATCCCGACCCTTTCTATGACGGGCAACGCCATGATCATAGACTACCCCGAGAACCGTCCGCTCCCCCAGTACCCCCGCAACATCATCCGCGCGGCGGTGGAGTCCATGAAAAAGAGCGGCATTGCCGACGAGATGATCATTCTGCCCGAGTTCGAGTTCTACCTTTTCGACAACGTTTCTTGGGAGGTCAGCGGCCGCGAGATCAGCTCATCGGTTGATGCGGTGCAGTCCTATTGGAACAGCTCGGTTGAGGGCAAGGGTGTGGTCGTGCCGAAGCAGAAGAATTACCACATTGCCAAGCCCTTTGACGTATCCTACGAGTGCCGCAGCGAGATGTGTCTGCACATGAAGGATGCGGGCATTGACATCAACTATCACCACCCCGAGGTGGCGGCCTCCGGTCAGTTTGAGATCGAGCCCCAGCTTGGCGAGGTGGTTCACATGGCCGACGCGACTATGATGATCAAGTACATAATCCACAACACGGCCTTGAAGTACGGCAAGACCGCCACCTTTATGCCCAAGCCGATCTACGGCGAGGCGGGCTCGGGAATGCACGTGCATATGCTGCTCAAAAAGAACGGTGAGCCCGTATTTTCGGACGACGCGGGCTATGCCCATCTGTCCGAGACGGCGCACTATTTTATGGGCGGACTGCTCAAGCACATAGCCTCGCTCTGCGCGTTGACCAACCCCTCAACCAACTCCTTCAAGCGTCTCGTGCCCGGCTTTGAGGCACCCGTGACGGTGGGATATGCCACCTCCAACCGCTCGGCTGTCATCCGCATTCCCGCCTATGCGAAGGATCCGTCCCTGCGCCGCTTTGAGCTCCGCAACCCCGACGCCACCTGCAACCCCTATTTCTGCTACGCGGCAATTCTTATGGCGGGTCTTGACGGTGTGAAGAACAAGATCGATCCCCGCGCCGAGGGCTGGGGACCCTACGATTTCAACCTTTACAACCTGCCCGAGGAGGAAAAGAAGAAGCTCAAGGGTCTGCCCACCTCGCTGCCCGAGGCCTTGGATGCGCTCGAGGCCGACCACGATTATCTGACCGCCGACGGCGTTTTCCCCGAGTTTATGCTCAAAAAGTTCATCGACACCAAGCGCGTCGAGTGCGCCGAGATGGCCAAGATCCCCCATCCCGCGGAGTTTGAGAAGTATTATAATCTGTGATTTGGGGATTTTTTGAGAACCTTTCTTGCAAGAAAGGTTCTCAAACTCTCCAAAGAAACTTTAAAAAGGGGATTGCAGTAAGGTGAAGATCTCTTTTCAACCCTCCCTCGGTCGGTCGGGTTGAGAGAAAATATCGGCTGACCTTTATGCGCTCCCGCCGCGCTTAGTCCGGCGTTACCGCCTCCTAACGCGCACGACAGATATTTTGTATGGCTAAACCTGATAATTTTAAATTTGAAATTTCTGTTCTGAAAATAAACGAAAGGAAGCCCTTTTGGGCGTATGTTAAATGAAACGCATACTTGCCATTTTTATGGCTATGATAATGGTCTGCACCGTGTTTGCGGGCTGTCTGAACGAGGACAAGGGCGGAGAGGGAACCTCCGCGCCCACCGTCACCACGGGTAAGCCCACAGTTACCACAGGTAAGCCCGACGGCACCGAGGACACCGAGATCCCGGTGGTCACTCTGCCCGTTCCCGAGGACACCACGAAGCCCGCGATTGACTTTGAGGGTCACACTGACGAGGACAACGACAAAAAGTGCGACGATTGCGGCATTTCGGTGGTCACGACCTTCGACTTTTACGCCGTAAACGATCTCCACGGCAAGCTGGCCGACACCTCGACCCAGCCCGGCGTAGACGAGCTGACCACCTTCCTCAAGAACGCCGGGAAGACCGACGACAACGCCATTTTCCTGTCCTCGGGCGATATGTGGCAGGGCGCGTCCGAGTCCAATCTGACCCACGGTCTCATTATCACCGATTGGATGAACGAGGTGGGCTTTGTGTCCATGACCCTCGGCAACCACGAGTTTGACTGGGGCGAGGAGTACATAATCGAGAACGCAAATTTGGCGAATTTCCCATTTTTGGCTATCAATATTTATGAAAAATCCACAAATCAGCGCGCCGATTACTGCGAGCCCTCTGTACTCGTCGAGTGCCGCGGGCTGCAGGTGGGCATCATCGGTGCCATCGGCGACTGCTATTCCTCCATTTCGGGGGACAAGGTGGGCGACTTTTACTTCAAGACCGGCTCTGAGCTGACCGCTCTGGTCAAGTCCGAGTCCGAGCGGCTCCGTGCGGCGGGGGCAGACCTTGTCGTCTATTCGATCCACGACGGCTACGGCCGAAGCTCGTCGGGTGAGAGCTTTATCAGCGACGGAATGCTGGCCTCATACTATGACGTCGCCCTGTCCGACGGCTACGTCGACCTGGTCTTCGAGGGTCACAGCCACGCGGGCTACGTGATGTACGACAGCAAAAACGTGTACCATCTGCAGAACAGCGGCGACAACGGCGGCATTTCCCACGCCGAGATCGAGCTGAATTTCGCCAACGGCGAGTACACGGTCACGGTGGCCGAGCACGTGCAGACCTATAAATACGAAAATCTTGAGGGCGACCCCATCGTGTCCGAGCTGCTCGAAAAGTACAAGGACGAGCTGGAAAAAGCCGACGAGATTCTTGGACAGAACGATTTCGTGCGCGACGGCGACACCCTCCGTCAGATCTCGGCTCAGCTTTATTTTGAGGCCGGCTTTGAGCGTTGGGGAGAGGAGTACGATATCGTCCTCGGCGGCGGCTTTATGTCGGTCCGCGCGCCCTACAGCCTCCACGCGGGCACGGTGACCTACTCCGACCTGCAGTCGCTCCTGCCCTTCGACAATCAGCTTGTGCTTTGCTCGGTGAAGGGAAGGGATCTGGTCAACAAGTTCCTTGAGACCGATAATTCCAACTATTTCATCCATTGCGGCAGCTACGGCGAGAGCGTGCGCGACAATATCAATTATAACGGTACTTATTATATCGTCACCGACACCTATTCGTCGACCTACGCGCCCAACAATCTCACCGAGATCGAGCGCTACGACGAGGGTGTGTACGCCCGCGACCTGCTGGCCGAGTACATCAAGGCGGGGAACTTCACGTCGGGGCCCAAGGGGCTGACGGGCATTTCGGAGATCTTCACCATCGGCGCGGCACTGTCACCCGGCGGCGAGACGGCCGAGACCTACCGTGTGCGCGGCGAGATCGTGGAGGTCTACAACACCACCTACGGCAACCTGATCATAAGGGATGAGCAGGGAAATACTCTGACGGTCTACGGCACTTGGGGTGCCGATGGCACGCGCTACGATAAGATGTCCGATCCGCCGCGAGTTGGCGACACCGTGACGCTTGAAGCGCCGATCAAGCGCTACGTAAACGACAACACGGGCGAGGATTTCGTCGAGCTTTTTCAGGCAACGCTGATCGAAAAATAAAATAATAGTGGCTGAATCATTCAGCGCAGATCAAAAACGCACAATTAAACAAAAAAAGAACCGCTTTTTCCTTCAAATCTTGATGGAAGAAGCGGTTTTTCGGTAGAAAGCCTTGCGGATTTCAATTTTTACGTGTGTTTTCGGGTGCGCTGAATGATTCTGTCGCTTAGTGTGTGAGGCGGCGCTTGCAATAGCTCTTCTTTCCGCAGGCGGGGCATTTCAGATAGCGGGTGGTAAGGCTGTGCGGACCTGCTATGTAGGCCCCTGCCGTGGGAACGAAGCGGGTCTTGCAGTGGCGGCACTCAAAGGTTCCCGACTTCATGTCGAGGACGGCGGCAATGAAGATCCCGCTTGCCATAGTTAAAATTGCGATGACGATGAGGCTGATGCGAAGGGCGGTGGTCATCTCGAGAAGCCCCGAAAGCAGGATCAGAGCCGTGGACGGAAGAATGGAAATGACGGCGGCGATACAGGACAAAAGAATGTTGCGCTTGCTCTCCTGCTTTTCCTTGATGAGGGCGATGATATGCTCCTCGGCGCGCTGGCGGTAGCGGGTGTCCTCCAGCCGCTCGCCCGAGAGCAGCTCGTTGGCGGTGATGCCGAGGAGCTCGCAGAGGGGGATGATGAGCGACACGTCGGGGATGCCCTTGCCCGTCTCCCATTTGCTGACGGTCTTGTCGCTGATAAAGAGCCTTTCGGCGAGCTCCTTTTGCGTCAGACCCTTCTCCTTGCGGAGAGCGGTGACAAAGGAGCCGATTTTTTTCTGATCCATAGTAACCTCCGATGCTTTGATGCTATTATTATAACATATTCCGCGCGAAAATACCACCTACGGTGCGTAGAATTCGGGAAAATCGGTTCCCCACGGCGCGGATTTTTGATATAAGAGAGCGATAAATCGGAGTTTGAAGTTTAAGCTAAACTCATTTTTGAAAGTTTTGATAAAACTTTTTCAAAAGTTTTTCGGGAGCCGGCGCCGAAACGCCGGTCGCGCGTCGCAACGCGCGAAAAGCTCCGCGCGGCCCTTGCTTCAGTGAAAAAGAAGCGAAAATTTGGGTATGAAATACCTAAATTTTGGCTTGTTTTTCAGGCCGCGCTTACAATGAAGTTTTGCTAAATCCATCGTGACGCGGGCTCCTTCCACCGCAAGCGGTCCCCCTTCCTCCCGGAGGAAGGCATTGTCCTAAACGCTTCTAAGGTTGATTATGGTGAAATCTGTTTGAACCCTTCAAACTCCGATTTGTCGGTGAGTTGATTCCAATAAAATCGAAAACCGAAGGTTTTCTTCCTTTACATTTCCGCAGGAAATATTTCACACGCCGCAGGCGTATTTCACGTGCCACGCACATTTCACTTTGCCGAAGGCAAAATTTCACTTCGCCGCAGGCGAAATTTCACTTGCCGTTCCAATCATCCCGTGAAGCGCGGCGAGAGCATCTGCGAGGCCGCCGATACCGTCGATAAGCCCGCACTCCACCGCCTCGCGGCCGCCAAGCACCGAGCCGATGTCGTTGGCCATCTCGTCGGGCTTCATCATCAGCCGCTCGATTACCGCCGCCTCGGCCCGCGAATGGTCGGTGATAAAACGGATGATACGATCCTGCATATCGCGGAAATAATTGTAGGTCTGGGGCGCGCCGATAACGAGCCCGTTGATGCGCACGGGGTGGACGGTCATAGTGGCCGACGGCACGATAAACGACCGCCGCGCCGCCACCGCCAGCGGCACCCCGATGGAGTGGCTGCCCCCCAGCACCAGCGAGACGGTGGGCTTTTTCATTGACGCGATCATCTCGGCAATGGCCAGCCCCGCCTCCACGTCGCCGCCCATGGTGTTGAGGATGACCAGCAGCCCCTCGCAGTCGGGCGACTCCTCAATGGCCACCAGTAGCGGGATCACGTGCTCGTATTTTGTGGTCTTCTGGGACTCGCCGAGGACGTAGTGACCCTCGATCTGACCTATGATGTTGAGGCAGTGGATGCCGCCGTTCTTGCCCAGCATCACCGCGCCGCCCTCGGGCATCAGATTTTCCTCGACCTTCTCGTTTTTCTCTTCCGATCTTTCGTTGAACATAAAAATTTTCTCCAATTTGCTATAATAATATGTAGGAAAAATCTCAAAAAAATTTTTTTGGCAGACCGTGTCAGGTAAAGTCATTATATGTCACCCCCCTTTTGTGGTATAGTATATGTGATCCTACGGGATCAATAAACTAAGGAGATTTTTATGAAAAATACAGGATCAACACAAAAAAGGGAGGGCGACCGTGGCTGAAAGAAGAATGTTTTCGAAGACCATAACAAATTCCGCGCGATTTCGTATGATGCCTCCGTCGGCGCGGCTGCTCTACTACGATCTCGGCATGGCCGCAGACGATGACGGCGTGGTCGAGGCCTTTGCCGTAATGCGCCTCAGCGGCGCGTCGGAGGAGGATCTGAACGTCCTCGTGGCCAAGGGCTA
>JAFTOB010000076.1 GCA_017451545.1 Clostridia bacterium
CTGAGCTGCCAGCCGAGGGCAGGGTAGAAGACACCCGCCGCCAGCGGAATGCAAAGGCAGTTGTAGAAAAAGGCCCAGAAAAGATTTTGCTTGATATTGCGGATTACCCGACGGCTCAGGCGAATGGCGGTGGCCACGTCGCGCAGATCGTTCTTTATCAGCACGATATCGGCACTTTCAATAGCCACGTCGGCACCCGCGCCGATGGCGATTCCAACGTCGGCGCTCACAAGAGCGGGGGCGTCGTTGATGCCGTCACCGACCATAGCCACGCACTTGCCTTCCTCGCGCAGGGAGGAGATCGCCTTCTCCTTATCCTGCGGGAGCAGGTCGGCAAACACGCGGTCGATGCCGAGAGAGGCCGCGATGCCCTTTGCCGTGCGGCTGTTGTCGCCCGTCAGCATAATTATCTCAACCCCAAGCTCACGGAGCTCGGCAATGGCCTCGGCACTTGTGTCCTTGACAGTGTCAGCCACGGCGATAATGCCGCAAAGCTCGCCGCCCCGCGCAAAGAGCAGGGGAGTTTTGCCGTCGGTGGCCAGAGAATTGAGCCGCTCGGAAACGCCTGACGTGTCAATGCCGTTTTCGGTCATCAGCTTTTCGTTGCCCGCGAGGCAGATAACACCGTCCACGGTCGCGCGAACGCCCTTGCCGGGTATGGCCTCAAAATCCCGAGCCTCGACGGACGTAGCACCCGTGTGCTCCACGATAGCGCGTGCCAGCGGATGCTCACTCTTTGCCTCCAGCGCGGCGGCAAGACCGAGGAGCGCGTCGCGGTCGGCGGCGAGGGGGATTACGTCGGTCACGGCGGGCTTGCCCTCCGTAACCGTTCCCGTCTTGTCGAGCACCACGGTGGTGATGCCCCTTGCGTGCTCAAGTGCCTCGCCCGACTTGATGAGAATGCCGTTTTCGGCACCCCGACCCGTTCCCGCCATTATGGCAACGGGAGTGGCAAGCCCCAGCGCGCAGGGGCAGGAAATGACCAGCACGCTGATTGCGTTGGTCAGAGAAAATTCAAAGCCGTAGCCGAGGAGCATCCACACCGCGAAGGTAACGGCGGCGATAGCCATGACCACGGGCACGAAAATGCCCGAAACTCGGTCTGCAAGTCTTGAGATGGGCGCCTTGGTGGCGCTGGCGTCCTCAACGAGCTTGATGATCCTCGAAAAAGTGGTCTCCTCGCCCACTCGCGTGGCGCGGAGCTTGATAAATCCCGTCTGATTGACGGTGGCACCCGTCACCTCGTCGCCCACGGTCTTGTGAACGGGCATACTCTCGCCCGTAATGGCCGAGGCGTCCACGTCGGTGAAGCCCTCGGTGACCACGCCGTCCACGGGAATGGCCGCGCCGGGGCGCACAATGACGGTGTCACCCACGGCGACCTGATCAACGGGGAGCTCGATCTCGCGGCCGTCGCGCAGAACGGTGGCCGTTTTCGGCGACATATCAATGAGCTTTTCAAGGGCCGCGCCCGTCTTTTTCTTGCTCTTTTCCTCGATGAACTTGCCGAGCGTAATGAGGGTCAGTATCATGACCGAGGACTCAAAATAAAGATTCTTGCGGTAGCTGTCCACGATGGCGAGATCGCCCGTTCCGAGGCCGTAGCTCATTCGGTAGATGGCGAAAATGCCGTAGGCCAGCGACACCGCCGAGCCCAAGGCCACAAGCGTGTCCATATTGGGCGAGCCGCGGAAGAGCGACGAAAAGCCCTTGGTGAAATATTTGAAGTTTACGAAAATTACGGGAATGCACAAAAGAAGCTGAGTAAAGGCAAAGCTGACCGCTCCCGCCGCGCCGTGAAGGAAGGAGGGCAGGGGAAGCCCCACCATATGTCCCATCGAAACGTACATCAAGGGGATCAGAAAGCAGAAGGATATGATCAGCCGCGCCTTGACAGAAAGCCCCGAGGCCTGAGGCGCGGGAGCTTTTTTGTCATTTCTCTTTGCCGAATAGACCGATGCGCCGTAGCCCGCGCGAGTGACCGCCGCGCAGATTGCGGCGTCGTCAAGGGCGACCTCGTCATAATTGACCTGCATTGTGTTCGTCAGCAGGTTGACGCTGACCTCCTTAACTCCGTCAAGGGCAGAAACGCTCTTCTCGACCCGCGCCGAGCAAGCCGAGCAGGTCATTCCCGTGACGTTGAATTTTTGATCCATAGCTTAATCGAGCAGGCACTTTACGTACTCGCCGAAGCGGGTGTAATCGTCAACGCGGATAAATCCGATCTCGGACTTGAAAACAGGCTCGTCGTTGCCGCCCACGCCGTAATCGTCGCCCACGAAGACAACCTCGTCGGTGCCGAAGCCGTACTTTTCGCAGTAATCGCGGAGAGCCTGAGCCTTCTCGTAGGGCTTGGGAACGATATCGAAGGAGGAGGAGCCGCCGATGAAGGTGGTGTATGCGGGGAACTTGGAGCAAACGTA
This sequence comes from Clostridia bacterium, assembly GCA_017451545.1. Classification (GTDB taxonomy): domain Bacteria; phylum Bacillota; class Clostridia; order Oscillospirales; family CAG-272; genus RGIG3994. The sequence goes on from JAFTOB010000076.1 coordinate 2,424, forward strand.
CTCGTAGTTCACGCTTCTCTTCTTTCTGTCGGGGTCGTAGGCCAGCTTGTCCTCGATCTTGGCGGCGGTGCCGAGAATGGGGAGAGTGATGCAGCCCGAGGCGTGAAACTCAACGTTGTTGCCCGCAAACTCGGTGTAGCCGCACTTCTCACGGATCTCGGTGACGATGGCCTCGGTGCCCTCAACGTCGCAGGGAACGTTGATGTTGGTGACCTCGCCGAGAGTGCCCTTTTCGTAATCGTAGGCGGCGAACTGCATACCGTAGTTGCCGATAATGTCGATGGGGAACTCGCCCATCTGCTTGAATATTCTCATGCACTGTCCCGCGCCGACCATAACCAGCTTGTGGTTCTTGGCAAGGGCCTCGAGGACCTTGCGGTTCTCCTCGCCGAGGGGGCTCTTGTGCTGAGTCAGAGTTCCGTCAAGGTCAAAGGCCACAAGACGGATCTTTTTCGCATTTTTTTCATCAAAGATCATTGTATTTACCTCACAAATAAATATTTTTCTATGTTAATTATATCACAATCGCCTTTCATAGTCAACCGATTTGGTAGATTTTTCAATAATATCTTCTTCTGTAAGACGAGCGGCGGCGGGAGTGTCCGCGTCCTCGACGGCGGATGACGAGGAAGAAGACGGCCGCGCCGAGGGCGATAACGCCGAGGATTATGAAGAAGAGGGGGCTCGTAAAGAACTCGCGCATGGCGTCCATCATCGAAAGGAAGCCGTTGGCCTCCACGCCCATGGCGGTGACGGCGGGGGCGGATGCCACCACGCGGCCGTCCTTTATGACCTCGAGCCGACCGACGGTCTTGCCCTTTTCAAAGCTTGCCTTCAGGCTGTCCGTATCAAGGCGAAGCTCATAGGTGTAGGTGCCGTCGAGAGCTGCGCCCCGTGGAACGGTTAACGTCACGTCCTCGCCGAGGACGATGTCCACCTCGGTGTATGTATCCGAAAGAGAGACGGGCAGGGAGGTCAGCCGCTCGCCCGCACGGCGCAGGGTCGCAAGCTCATAATTGTTGCCCGCCCAGGCCGAAAGCTCGGCGAGCTTTTCGTAGGCGCTGTCCTCCTCGGGCTCGCCCATAACGATGCAGATGAACTCCGCACCGCCGTGATCGACCAGGGTCACGGCGCAATTGCCGCCCGCGTCGGTCATTCCCACGCTCATTCCGAGGGCGTTTTTGCTGTACCAGCGGTTGGAGTCGGCGTTGGGGAAGTGGAGCTTGTTGCGGTTCTCCAGCGTGACCGACGAGCCGTCGCCGAAGCTGACCTTGTAGGTGTAAAACGAGGATATCTTCATAAACGCGCGGAACTCCGAGGCGGCGAGGGCGATCTTCACAAGATCGTTGACCGTGGTGACGGCCGACGCGTCGTCAAGTCCCGTGGGGTTGGCAAAATGGGTGGAGTCAGCACCAAGCGACGCGGCGCGTGAGTTCATTTTGTCGGTAAAGGCCGACACGCTGCCCGAAACGGTGCAGGCCAGCACGTAGGTGGCATCGTTGAAGCCGCCGCCGATGGCGGCGTAGAGCAGGGCCTCAAGGGTCAGCACGTCGCCCGCCGCAAGCCCCAGCTTGCGCCCCGATACGCCGCGAAGCATCTCGGAGGTAACGGTTATCTTGCGCTGCAGCTTTTCGTTGTTCAGGCTGTCGTCGCCCTTGCCGAGAAATGCCTCGCAAAATAGCAGGCCCGACATTATCTTGGCCGTGGATGCGGGCGGAATGAGCTCACCCGCGTTCTTTGATGCCAATATCTCGCCGCCGTGGACGGCATAGACCGCGTAGGCGCGGACGGGCATTACCTCATCTGCCGCCGATACGGGCAGAGCGATGAGCTGCATCGCCCCGAGCACAAAAGAAAAAAGGAGGGCTAAGAAGCGAATTTTTAAGGTCCTTGTCGCTTTCATAGCCTTCCTCCGTTATACTAAATCGAAATATTTTTTTGCCGACGCGATGTCGGATGCGATGGCCTCCGCAAGCTCGGTCTTGCTCTCGAATCTGCGCTCGGGGCGTAAAAATTTAAGAAGCTCGGTGGTTACCCGCTCGCCGTAAAGGTCGCCCCTGAAGTTGAGCAGATGGGTCTCGCAATGGATGGCGTCACCTGCCGAGACCGTGGGATTTGTGCCGATATTGGTGATTGAAAGATAGGTCTCGCCTCCCACCGTCGCGCGCGACGCGTATACGCCGTGGGCGGGGATCAGTGATTCCTTCGGGATCTGCTGGTTGATGGTTGGCGCGCCGAGGTGCCTGCCGAGGGACTTGCCGTGGATCACGGGCAGGTCGAAGGAGAAGGGGCGGCCGAGCATTTCGTTGGCCTCCTCGATGCGGCCTTCGGTAATGCGCCGTCTGATCTCGCTGGAGCTGATAGTGACGTCACCCACGGTCACGCGGGGGAGAGTCACACAGCCGCGGGGCAGGGCGGAAAGATCCTCGGGTCTTCCGAGGGCTCCGTTGCCGAAGCGAAAATTGAAGCCGCACACGGCCTTGACGCACCGACATCCGTCGCGAAGCAGGGAATTTATAAATTCAACGTGGGAGATGCGGCGCATGGATGGAAAGTCCCCGACCACGGCCACGTCAAGCCCTGCCTCGGCAAAGAGCTCGAGCTTTCGGTCGAGGGTGGTGATATGGGGCGCACTCCGCTCAAAGAGAAAATCGGCGGGCGGCTGCGAAAAGCACCACGCCCCGCCGAGTATATCGGGGTATTCGTCGCAAAGAAGCGATTTTTGCCGCAAGGTCTCCTCAATAAGTGCCATGTGACCGCGGTGAACACCGTCAAAGGTGCCGAGGCAGAGCACAAGAGAGGAATGGGGAACGAATTCGCCCCCCGAACGCAGGTCTATGAATTTTTGCATTATACGCCGAGGTAGTTTCTGACGAGGGCGTTGAGCAACTCGTCTCTGTCGAGATGGCGCACGAGGGCTCTCGCATTCTTGTGGTTGGTGATGTAGGTGGGATCCTCGGAGAGAAGATAACCAACGATCTGGTTAACGGGGTTGTAGCCCTTCTCGCTCAAAGCCGCGTAAACGGTTTGAAGGATCTGCTTCATTTCATCGTTGTCGTCGTGATAAGCTGTAAAGGTCTGGGTCTTTCCGTTTTTGTTCATAGCCGCCATTTTGTGACCGTCCTTTCCGGCGGGCATAAGCGCCGCCACTGATTGACACAGTTCTTTAGCTTATTATAACCTATAATCCGATTAATTTCAAGAGGATTTTTGCATTTTTAGGGCAAATAATTCGAAATTTTGATTTTTTTACGGGTAAAGTGGGGAAGTAGTGGAAAATATTACGCGAAAAACGTGCGACGCGACCTTGAATTGCACACGATCGCTCTGCGGTGAAGCGGGCGATAAATTAGAGTTTGAAAGCAAAACATCATCGACCACTTGTAGGGGAGGGGTCTCCCCTCCCGTGGAGAATGCCTTGGTTTGCGGGAGTGGAAACCCCTCCCCTACAGATGAAAATTTGTTCGCTCCACGCCTTAAACATCACGAACGGTACAATATAAGCCCGTAGGGGCGCACTTTGTGCGCCCATTATATGGATATGGATCTGTTTTGCGGGCGCACAAAGTGCGCCCCTACGGGTATGTA
>JAFTOB010000007.1 GCA_017451545.1 Clostridia bacterium
ATATACGAAATTTTCGAATGTATTTTTTTGATGGATCTTTAACAAAATGCCGGAATATTTTTTTCATCCAATCACCCTCCTTTTCAAATTTTCATTAGTTATTCAATGTTTTTGTCAGTTTTAGTTTTGCAAATAAAAGCTCTCTATTCACACATCTATTATATCACAAAAACCGCAGAAAATCAATCTGCGGTTTCTGCTATTTCTGTCGGTAGGTAAAGTACTCCCTAAAACTGTCCTTTAGAGTTCTGCTCTATCAAAGGTTCACTTTTTTTGGAGCTGGTGATGGGATTTGAACCCATGACCTGCTGATTACGAATCAGCTGCTCTACCCCTGAGCCACACCAGCATATATTATGTGCAACATTGGAATTATACCATACTTTCGCCCGTTTTGCAAGTACTTTTTCGTTTTTTGTTAAACTTTTTTATTCCGCATCTTGATTTTATGCCGTTTTCGTGTTAAAATTAACTGATAACAAGAATTTGGAGACTTTTATGAACCTTTGTGATATGAAAACCATACGGGACATTATGTCCATCTTCCACCTTTCGGCCAAAAAGGAGTTCGGTCAGAACTTCCTGACCGACGCCGCCGTGGTGGCCGACATTGCCGACAGCGCCGAGGGTGCGCACACGGTGCTTGAGATCGGCCCCGGTCTCGGCGTTCTGACCCGCGAGCTGGCGGTCAGATACCCGACGGTCAAGGCGCTGGAGATCGACGACAAGCTGCTCCCCGTTCTGAAATACACCTTGAACGATATGCCCAACGCCCGTGTCATTCACGGCGACGTTATGGAAGCCGACCTTGAGGAGCTGTTGGCAGAGGACTTTGCCGCAGGCGGCGTGTCGGTCTGCGCCAATCTGCCCTACTACATCACCTCGCCCATTCTTATGAAGCTGCTTGAGTCCGAGCTTCCCTTCGACAGCATCACCGTTATGGTGCAAAAGGAGGTGGCACTCAGGCTTTGCGCGGGTGCGGGCGGCAAGGATTGCGGCGCAATCACGGTGGCCGTGGCCTACCGCGGCGAGGCCGAGCTGCTCTTCACCGTTCCCGCCGACCGATTCTACCCTGCCCCCAAGGTTGATTCCGCCGTTGTGCGCATCAGGCTTTACAAGCAAAAACCCGTGGTTCCTCGCGACGAGGACACCTTCTTCGCCACAGTTCGCGCCGCCTTCTCACAGCGCAGAAAGACCCTTGTCAACTCTCTGATGACAGGCTTCTCCCAGATCCCGAAGGAGAGATTCGCCGATTTCATCGCCGAGCTTGGCCTGCGCCCCGACATCCGAGGCGAAAAGCTGACCGTCGAGCAGTTTGCCGCTCTCTCTGACCTCATCTACACCGAAATTCACAAATAAGACCCGTTCATCCGTCGATTGTGCTAAATTCACAAGCGGCGGATGAATTTTTTGTGAACAATCCATAAATAAAATTTCCCGAAAATTATTGACTTTTGGGTTTTTGTATGGTAAAATTACTCAACAAAAAAACGCCCGTCCTCAAAAGTGGGCGTTCACAACTGAATATATGTCGGAAATTGCTGTAATATTCGCCGCTTTATCCCTGCGTGGGCGCGGTGTATGGAGGCGGCCTCGGTGCCTCCAAATATATATTTTCATAAGGCAGTTTTTTGGCAAGGCTGCCGATGGAGGGTTTTATGGATAGTACGATCCACATCAACAAGCATTTGACAAATGCGGAGCTTTCTAACATTGAGAAGCTCGGAAGTCCGGACAATCCCGTCCGATTCGCAATTGTGGGTGATATTTCCGCTGACGGTAAATATTCCCACTCGACATTGGTTGCCACCGCCGACGAGCTTATCGTAACCGATTACTCGACGGGCGAGGTGACTGAACGTATCGCCTTTTCCGACATTGACGAGATCTTCTCCAAGCGTATGTACGGCAATGCTTTTATTCGTGTTCGTATCAAGGGGGAGGACAAGCCGAAGAACGTTTTCCGCTATACCTTCAGTATATCGGCTCTTTGTGATTCGGTCATTCTCTACGTTAACAATTATAAGGCTGGCGACAGCGTGGAATCCCGCGTCGAGGCCATTGCCGCCGCCTATGAAAAACAGCTCTCTGTCTGCCCTAAGTGCGGCAGAACCCTTTCTGCGCCCGGCGTCAAGTGCATCAACTGCGAGGGCAAAAAGAAGATCATCACAAGACTCGTAAAGTACATAAAGCCCGAGATCCCGATCCTCGTCATCTCGGTCATTATCTCTATAATTACAACCGTTCTGGCACTTTTGCCGCCCTTTATGACTCAAACCCTGGTCGATGACGTCCTCGGCGGCGAGAACGTGACCGCTAACGGCAACGTTCTCCTTTTCGGCATCTTCACCACCACGGTGGTCAACAGTCTGATCATCATCGGCGTGGTGCTGACGGCCACCTACGTCATCCGCTTCGGAATGGGTGCCATCCGCGGCTACTACCTGCGTAAGGCGGGCGACCGCATAGTAAAGGATCTGCGCGATGACGTTTACGAGCACGCACAGCACCTTTCAATGCGCTTTTACGACAAGACCTCCACGGGCTCGGTCATCAACCGAATCTCGGGCGACAGCGCCACACTTCAGGCCTTTATGCTCCGAATCACCCAGGAGGTTGTGGTTCAGTTCTTCAAAATGGTGGGTATTATCGTCATAATGCTCATTATGAACCCCACGCTGGCCATCTTTTCGCTGATCCCCGTCCCCTTCGTGGCCATCGGCTCGCGCATCTTCTCAAAGAAGATCGCACCCTTCTACCGCCGTATCTGGAGACGTAACTCGGCAGTTTCCTCTGTGCTTACCGACACCATCCCCGGCATCCGCGTTATCAAGTCCTTCACCAATGAGAAGAACTCGACAAAGATATTCGTGGACAAGACCCAGGAGTGGTACGAGACCGACTACAAGGCCGGTAAGATCCTCAACGCCTACCCCGCCATCGTAAACTTCTTCGTTTCCATGGGCTCGGTGGTCATCTGGATGCTGGGCGGCCTCGCCGTTTGCGGCGCAACGGGCGTGTCCGGCGACATTTCCGTCGGTCTGCTGGTCTCCTTTATCTCCTACGCGGCTATGTTCTACGAGCCAATCAACTTCTTCGCCAACCTCAACGACTCTTACCAGAACTTCCTCTCCTCGGCCGAGCGCATCTTCGATATTCTCGATGCCGAGCCCGAGCACGATTTCGGTAAGGGCAACACCGACGTAAATATGCGCGGAACCATCGAGTTCAAGAACGTCACCTTCTCCTTCGACCGCACGAAAAAGGTTCTCAAAAACGTGAGCCTGAAAATCGAGCCGGGCGATATTGTGGGAATCGTCGGCACCACGGGCTCGGGAAAATCCACGCTTATCAACCTGTTCTTGCGATATTATGACCACTATCAGGGCCGCATTTACGTGGACGGTGTGGACATACGCAAGATAGATATGGAATATTTCCGCTCCCAGATCGGCTTTGTCCAGCAGGAGCCCATGATGTTCCACGATACCATTTTCAACAACATCGCATACGGCAATGAAGCCTACTCGGTGGATGACGTTATCCACGCCGCCGACATCGCCAACGCTCACGAGTTCATCGCGCGCCAGCCCGACGGCTACGATTCAGTCCTCGGTGAGCGCGGAGTCGGTCTTTCGGGCGGTGAGCGTCAGCGCCTCTCCATTGCCCGTGCCGTTCTCAAGAACCCCAGCATTCTCGTCTTTGACGAGGCAACCGCCTCGGTCGACTCCGAGACCGAGCATCTTATTCAGGAAGCCATTGAGCATCTGATCAGCGGACGAACCACGATCATGATCGCCCACCGCCTCTCCACCCTCAGCAAGGCCAACAAGATCGTTGTGGTCGATAACGGCCGCATCATTGAGTGCGGCACGCCCGAGGAGCTGATGGAGAAGAAGGGCAAGTATTATAAGCTCGTTCAGATTCAGTCCATGGCCGACAAGGTCAACCGCCAGAAAGCGGAAGAGCATTTTGAATAAGGAGGTTCAGATCATGGCAAGATACATAGTTACAAATGCGGATAAGATCACACGTACCGATACTTATCTCGTAAAAATAGAGTGCGCGGACGGCAGCTGCCTCGAGGGACTCGAGCCCCGCAGACTTTTCCCGCACACCAATCTCACGCAGTACATTACTCTGCTCGATCCCTCCGAAAAGGAGGTGGCGATGATCAAGGATCTTTCGACCATCGCGCCCGAATCGCGGCATGCTATCGAGGATTGCTTCTTCGATTACTACATGATCCCCGAGATCACCGAGATCCTTCACGTTGAGGACAAATTCGGCGTGCTCAAGTGGAAAGTAATGACCGACCGCGGCGAGATCGGCTTCAGCATCCGCAACCGTCACAGCGACATCAAGCTGCTGGGCAAAAAGCGACTTCTGGTGCGCGACTCCAACGATAACCGCTACCAGGTAGGCGACATTGCGAATCTGAGCAAATCAAGCATCAAGAAAATTTACAGCTATCTCTAAAGCAACACCCGGGCTGAGTACCTCAGCCCGGGATTTTTTGTGGGGTATAAAGACTGATAAATCGGAGTTTGGCGGCAACGGCCGCAGCGAAGGCACGGGTGACGTGACCTTAAATCAAATGCGATCCCCCGACGGTGAAGCTACAGATAAATCGGAATTTGAATAGTTCAAACAGATTTCACCATAATCGCAAAACTCCCCATCACAGGTATCTCGCCCTTACCCCTCGGGGGGCGCGAGGGGTCGACTGCGAAGTATACGAAGCAGTCGGGGGAGTGGGTGGGG
>JAFTOB010000077.1 GCA_017451545.1 Clostridia bacterium
GCTTCGGAGAGAGGATCGACGTTCCTGCCAAAAAGGCATCCTGCTGTATTTTTGCGGGAGAGGGATTGGACGATCTGATCATTACCACCGCTTCAAAGGGGGATGCCGAGGACTATCCGCTTTCGGGCTGTGTATTTATTAAAAAAATGAATGTGAAGGGGAAAAGATCTTTTCGATATAAGGGGTAAACGAATATGAAAAAAGACGTTATGCAAGCTATTGCCGACACGGGTATTTTGCCCGTCATCAATATAACCGATCTTACCACCGCCGCGCCCTTGGCAAAAGCGATTCTGGACGGAGGCATCAAGGCGCTGGAGATCACGCTTCGCAGCGAGGTTTCCTTGCAAGCGATCGCCGAGATCGTCCGCGCATACCCCGATCTCTACGTTCTTGCCGGAACTGTTCTTACGCTTGAGCAGGCGCAGGCGGCACTCGATGCGGGGGCTTCGGGTCTTGTTATGCCGGGCTATGACGAGGAGATCATTGATTTTGCAGAGAAAAAAGGGATTCCCGTTGTTCCGGGCGGTGTAACTGCCGCCGATATTCAGAAGGGATATAAAAAGGGACTGCGCGTGTTCAAATTCTTTCCCGCCGAGCAATGCGGAGGACTTGCCGCGATCAAGCTTCTGTCGGGTCCCTTCAAGGGAGTAAAGTTTCTTCCCACGGGCGGTATGAATTATAGCAACATCGGCACGTATCTCAAGGAAAAATGTACAATTGCCTGCGGCGGAAGCTATATGGCAGATGCAAAGCTCCTCGCGGCGAAGGATTTTTCCGCCATTACCGAAAATTGCAAGCGTGCCGTTTGCATCTCCCGAGGTGAGCAGCCAAAGCCGGCCGAGGTCGCGAAGTGCGGCATAAAGGATCCCTCGAAAAAGGTGGTGGGCTTTGGAGATTTTATGCTCCGACTTAACCCTGAGGGATATCTCAAATTCATTCAGGCCGACAGATTTGTGGTCAATTATACGGGAGCGGAGGCAAACGTCTGCACCGCGCTGGCATATATGGGTATGAAAACCGATTTTGTCACCCGTTTGCCCGATAACCTCATTGCCGAATGTGCCCTGGCAAATCTTCGCAAATTCAACGTAGGAACGGAGCATATTGCCATAGGCGGCGACCGAATAGGCCTGTTCTATGCCGAAAAGGGCGCGTCTCAACGCCCGTCCAAGATAGTATACGACCGTAAGGCTTCTGCTTTTGCAACCTGTACGGCAGAGGATTTTGATTGGGACAAGATCTTCGGCGGTGCATCGCATTTCCACTTCACGGGAATTACCCCCGCGCTTGGCGAAAACGTGGCAAAGGCGTGCGAGGTCGCCTGCATTGCCGCAAAGGAGCGCGGTCTGACCGTCAGCTGCGACCTCAACTACCGCAAAAATCTTTGGACTCGCGAGCAGGCGAAGGCAACTATGACAAAGCTTCTCGGGTACGTGGATATTTTGATCGCAAATGAGGAGGACAGCGCAGACGTGCTCGGGATCTCGGCAAAGAACACCGATATAAATTCGGGCATGCTCAGCCGCGATGGATACGTTGACGTTGCAAAGCAGATAAACGAGATATATGGAATCCCAAAGGTTGCAATCACGCTCCGCAAGAGCATCAGCGCATCCGACAATGATTGGTCTGCAATGCTGTACTCAAACGGCGAGGCTCATTTCTCAAAGGAATACCGCATCCATATTGTGGACCGTGTCGGCGGCGGAGATTCTTTTGCCGCAGGCTTGATCTATGCATATCAGAACGGTTTTGATGAACAAAAGACTATCGAATTCGCGGCGGCAGCCTCATGCCTCAAGCAGAGTATTGAGCTGGACGTCAATCTGTCGTCGGTTTCGGACGTTCTTTCACTGATGGGCGGCAACGGATCGGGCAGAGTACAGAGGTAAAGGTTATGAAGATTATTTTAGGTGCTATCAAGGAATTTAATGACGATGCGCTCATTATGGCGCGTCAGCTCGGTGCTGAGGGCTTCCATTTTAACACCCCGCCCATCGCAACGAGTGACGAAAACTATTGGACGGAGCGCTCGCTCCGCTGGCTTCGGGAGTATACCGAAAAGTTTGAGCTCAAGCTCGAAATGATCGAAAACGTTCCGATCCGCTTCTTTGATAAAATTCTTCTGGGGCTTCCGGGTCGGGATGAGCAGATCGAAAATTACATAAAAACGCTTCAAAATATGGGCAAGGTGGGCATTCCGATCCTCGGTCATCATTTCTGCCCAACTTGGGCGTGGAGAACGACGATCCGAGAGCCTTATCGCCTTGGCGCAACGGTTTCGGCATACGACCATTCTTTGCACGAGGATATGCCAAACGCATATACCCAGAGCAAGGATCATATGGTGCGTCAAAATCCCGATCTGACCCCGCCCACGCAAGCCGATCTGTGGAACAACTTCACCTATTTTGCAAAAGCGGTTTTGCCGGAGGCGGAAAAGGCGGGGGTAAAGCTCATCACACATCCGTCCGACCCGCCGCTCTCTCCCGTTGCGGGAGTTGACCGCATTTTCATCAGCCCCGACGATTTCCGCCGGGCCGAAAAAATTGCAAACAGTCCTGCGTGGGGCATCAATTTCTGCATGGGAACCTTCTCCCAGCTTGGCGGCGAGGAGACCGTTCTCGAAATGATCCGCGAATTTGTACCGAAAAACAGAATTCATATGGTTCATTTCCGCGACGTTCGGGGAACGGTTGAAAAATTCAGCGAGTGCTTTCTCGGTGAAGGCAGATATGATCCGGCGGTAATAATGCGTGCACTCAAGGAATACGGATACGAGGGGATCATGCTCGATGATCACGTTCCGTTTATCACCTCCGACACGCGTTGGGGGCATACGGCACGTGCCTACACCTTTGGCTACCTCAAGGGGCTTGCCAAAATGCTTTGAAAGGAATTGTACTATGAAGCTCTCACCAATATTCGGTAATCATACCGTTTTGCAAGCGAATAAGCCCATCCGCATTTTCGGAATCGGAGAGGGAAGGGTCGAGGCTACCTTTGACGGCGAAACTCAAAGCGTCTGCTCGGACGGCGGATTCTGGTGCCTGACGTTTTCGCCGCGTCCCTACGGCGGGCCTTATGAGCTTTCGATTTCTCTGAACGGTGAAAAGAGCGTATATACGGATATTTTCGTGGGCGAGGTTTTGCTTTTGGCAGGGCAATCCAATATTGCGCAAAAATTGCGCAGGACGACCTACGGGGAGGAAAATTACGAGGAAAACTCTGTTCTGCGGTATTTTGCAGCCCGAAGATTTGCTGATGAAGACGCATATTCTCCCGAGGACGGTTGGGTGCTTTGCACCAAGGATAACGCCGCGCGCTTTTCGGCTCTCGGCTACCACGTCGGTATGGAAATGAGCAAGCAAAAGAAAATTGCGGTGGGACTTGTCGCCTGTTATCTCGGCTCTTCCGTGATCGAAAGCTGGATCCCCGCGGAGATCGGCAATCAAGATCGCTTTTATCTCCCGCCGGAAGAAAAATACGACTCCCCATACGTTCGAGGCCCGCACAACGAATACGGTATGCTTTACCGCACACGCCAGCAATCGGTCGTTCCTTTTTCTGTCGGTCGCGTCATCTGGTATCAGGGCGAATCGAATACGGGAAAGAGCGAATGGAAGCATTACACCGAGCTGCTTTCGGAGCTGATCTCTTGCTGGAGGCGGGACTTTATGGATGAAGCTCTGCCGTTTACAGTTGTCCAGATCGCCGATTGGGATGCAAGACAGGACGACGCGTGGAGAGGGATCCAGCGCGCGCAGGAGCGGATTTCGGAGGTTGCCGAGCACGTCACGGTCATAAGATCCGCAGACGTTTGCGAGACTTTTGATATCCACCCGCCCACAAAGATCCATCTTGCGATGCGCATTTTAGAGAGTATCGGATAAAAAAGCGCACCCTCGCAGGTGCGCTTTGGAAAATTCAATTTATGCGTTTTTGGGTAAGCCGATATTCACTCGGCGCGATCCCGAAGTTCTTTTTAAAATAATAGGAAAAATAGGATGCATCGTGAAAGCCGCACCGCTCGGCGACCTGTGCCACGGCAAGATCCGATTCCAAAAGCAAAAGCTTCGCATTGGACAGACGAACCGAGATCAGATATTCCGCGGGTGTGGTATTGGCAAGTCTCTTGAACACCTTGAAAAAGTAGCTGGGACTGAAGGAAACGTTGTCGGCCAGCTCCTTGATCGAAATATCACAGTGAAAATTCTCTTGAATGTACTTGCAGGTCTCGGTCAGAACTCTGCTGTCTCTGCTTTCTTCCACACTGCTGTACAGCGTATGGCACACGTTGGAAAGCACGAGAAAGAACAGCCGATTGAGCAGCACCGTATCGGCCCCCGCCGAGTCGACGTTTCCGAATTGATAGCAAAGCCGATCGTAAATTTGAATATATTCGGAAAGATTTGCAGTCATAAAATGCGACGGGATCAGCTCTAAAAGAGCATTGTTGCTTTTCTCCTGCACCGAATTGGCAGGATCGTTGCGGTCGTATTTTCCGTAAAGAGGCTTCTTTTGGCCCGAAAAATCCAACGTGAGTGTGTAGCAGTTGTACGATCCGCTTGCAAGCGTGTGATCTCCGGGTCGGCGAAATACCACCGAGCCCGCCTCAATGTCATACCTTGATCCGTTGATCTCCATGGTGCGATTGCCGCCGACGTAAAGGTCAAGCTCATAGTCGGTCGAGGTCCGCTCGTGGACAACGCCCTCCTTGACCTCTACACTGTATTTCATAATATTCAGGATCCCTGCGCGAAATGGCAATTGATCTTGCATCGTAACACCTCCGTTCTGTTTTTCTAATTATATCATAATCCTATCTTTTATACAAGATATAAGCCCGATTTTTATTGTTTTTTATTAATGTTACTATCTTTGGGAGGACAAATATGAACCAAGCTGTTTTGATTACCGGTGCGCAAAGCGGAACCGGCTACGGTATTGCGGAGCGCTTTGCCCGAGAGGGGTGGACTGTGCTCATCAGCGCTCAAAACCGAGAGGAGGCATGCGCGGCGGCAGAACGCCTTGCTCAAAAGTACGGCATCGTCGCCAAGGGGTACGAGCTGGAGCTTCGATGCGAGCAACAGATCATAGAGACGTTTAAGGATATCGACAGCTCCGATTTTGCGGTAGAGGCTCTCGTGCTGAATGCCGCAGATATGGCCTTAGAGGCAGACCCATCCAAGGGGATTGATGTTTGGGAGCTTTCCACAGAAACCTTTCGGCGTGTGCTGGAGACCAATGTGATCGGCAATTTTGTCCTTGCCCGCGAGGCGGCGCGACGGATGCGCGAGAGACGTCACGGATCCATTGTGTTCATCAGCTCCAACAGCGTCTACCGTGCCAACCCAAACCGTGAGGCGTATATCGCCTCCAAGGGTGGTATCAATGCGATGGTGAAATCTCTTGCGGTCGATCTCGGCCCCTTCGGTATTCGCGTGAACGTCATTATGCCGGGCACGATAAAAACCGAGCGATGGGTAAAGATGGGCAAAAATCAGATATCCAACGGCGAGCTGACACCGATCGGGGATATTTCGGATTATGAGGATATTGCCAACGCGGCTTGGTACTTTGGTACGGATATGTCAAAGAACGTCACGGGTGCCGAGCTTGTGGTGGATGGCGGTATGTCGGCGCAGATCTATCCGGCTATTTTGCCCGAGCTGAAAAGGCTCAGAGATTCCTTGCAGGAACAGAAAGGAAAATAATATATGGCAGACGTTAAAATTAAGAGAGGCGAGTTTCCGACGTATTTCGGCGGCTTCGGCTTCCATAACAACGAGGCTATGCTCTATCCCGTTATTGAACGCGAGCATTTCAATCAAAAGATCTGTAAGTGCTACCGCGAGATCTCGCCCGGCTTTATGCGTACCTTCGGTGGATTCTCCGATTGGACACGGGAGCATATGGATGCATTTGCCGAGTATTACGAAAAGATGCAGAAATGGACCGAAACCCCCATCTATTTTGCCTGCGCCAAGGGAAAATATCACTTGACCGACGAAGCAAGGCAAAAATATGCAGAGGACGTCGCAAAAAACCTCGATTACCTCATCAATAAAAAGAACGTAAAGCAGATCCGCTATTATTGCTTTTCCAACGAGATGTCCATGAACGATTGGGGCGGACTTCTGGAGGATCTGCCGCTCTTTCAAAAGTATCACGAATATCTCTTTGATGCATTTCAAAAACGAAATCTTCGCATCGGCCTTTTGTCAACCGACGCCGCAAACGTCGACCATTGGGATACACTTGATTACGCCATCGAGAATATGAAGCGCATTTCGGAGGATTATTGTCTCCACGCGTACGTTCTCGGCTATGAGCCGAGTGATCTTGATTTTTACGATTATTTTTATCAGCTTTGCTACGATACCGTCAAAAAATGCACGAAATGTGACGGGAAACGCTTTATTCTCGGCGAGTTCGGAATCAAACGCCAGAATAAGGAGCCCGACGATTCTTTTGTACGTCTCAACGGAGTTATAAAGGATGTAACAACGTATAATTACACGGGGGAGGGCGCATATGCCGCCTTGATGTATGCCGAGGGACATATCGCGGCGATCAACGCAGGAGTGTTTGCCACCGTGCTTTGGACGTTTGTGGATTATCCCGATCCCTATACCTGCCACTGCGCCGAGCGCGACCCTTATGCCAAGGCTTGGGCAATGTGCGAGCCATTTATTTCCGAAACGCAGGACGTCAAATATAACAAATGCGGACTTATGAAATGGGAGGACGACGGCGACTATTCGGTGCGCGAGATGTATTGGTGCATAGGACTTATGGCAAAATACTGCAAGCGCAACGCGAAGGTGCTTGATATTGAGAACGATGATCCTCTGATCCGTATGACCGCACTCCTCAACCGCGACGGAAGCGTCAGCGTTTGTGTTGTCAACCGTCACACCGAGCCGACACCTCTGAAATTGAAGCTTGGACTCAAGCATATAGAAAAGCAGCCGCCCCTGCGCGTATATGAATACGACAGCCGCAACGTGTGCGTCAATGAGTTCGGCGACCTGCAGGATTATTCAGCGCTTTTGCCCCTCGGAGAGGGCGGGGAAGCGGAGTACACCCTCCTGCCCGAATCATTTACGGTTCTTACCACCGATTACAAAACCCGCCCCGAGCCTGTCTTTGCCGAGAACGTGGCGCGCGAGGATGAGCTTCTGACGTGGGATGCCGTGAATGATGACGAGCACTGTTATTATCGAGTCTATCGCGGAAAAACGCCGGATTTTGTGCCGTCGGTCGAAAATCAGATCGCATCCACCGTGGATACGTCTCTTGATTTTTCCGCAAGATATCTTGACGGCGCGGCGATTCTCAACGTTGAAGGCGATCACTACAAGGTCCTCTCGGTCGACCGAAGCGGAAACGGGCTTTAAAGCATAAATATTATTTTAAAATGTACGGCGGTCTTTGAAATACGCGGAAAGGGCTATTGAATTTTGGTAGAAAGTGTGGTATAATGCAATTAACACAGCGAAGGGAGCAACCGCCATGTCAAATCTCGAGCCCAAAAAGTTAGCGCTTCTGCGGATTTTGCAGATTTTGCGTCGGCACAGTGATTACGATCACCCGCTGACTCAGGAGATGATCGCAGACTATCTTGATAAAGAATACAGCATTGTGATAGAGCGCAAGGCTATCGGCAAAAACATCGCGCTTCTCCGAGAGGCCGGCGTTGATATCGGCTCCTGCCGAGGCGGCAGCTATATTGACAGTCGCGAGTTCGAGGATTCCGAGCTTCGCCTGATCATTGACGGAGTGCTTCAGAGTAAGCATATCACGGCTCGTCACTCGGAGGATCTGATCCGCAGGCTGTGCGGACTTTCTAGCAAATATTTCAGATCCCACATCAAGAACGTCTATTCGGTCAACGATTGGAGCAAGACCGAAAATCAAGCTCTGTTCTATAATATCGATGTCATCGACGAGGCCATCGCCGCCGAAAAGCAGGTTCAGTACGACTACAACAAATACGGTATCGATGCCAAGCTTCACCGCTCGTCCTTCCAGCGCGTAAGCCCCTATCAGCTCATTCTGCATAATCAGCGCTATTATCTTATGGGATACAGCGATTATTGGGGCAATATGACCTTCCATCGCCTTGATCACATTTCCAATATGCGTATTTACGATAAGCCCGCAACGCCCATTTCAAGGGTAAAGGGCTACGAGAACGGAATCGATTATAAAAAGATCGCCTCCACTATGCCGTATATGTACACAGACACCCCGGAGAGAGTTGAGTTTGTTGCCGATGCGAGCATTGTGGATCAGATCGTCGATTGGTTCGGAAAAGACATAAGAATGACCGAGGGCCCCGAAGAAAAGAAGGTAACGGTCTCGCTCATTGCAAGCCCCAACGCCATGGAGCACTGGGCACTTCAGTACGTCAACCATGTTGAGGTCACAAAGCCCGAGCACCTTCGCGAGAGGATAAAGGAATCTCTGAAAAAGGGAATCGATAAGTATAATTAACGAAAAAGGAACCGATTTTGAATCGGTTCCTTTTTCTATGTCCCTTTTTAGGTACGCGACAGGTTGTATAATGGTATTGTAAAAAATAACGGAGGAAACAATATGCAGATCTACAAGCTTTACGGAGACCCTGTGGACAAGAATATTGAGAGCAAGGAAAAGGCGGTCAGAAACGAGCTGGCTCATAGGATCGCCTTCAAGACCGAGGAATTCAATCGCAACGATAACGAGACACTCTGCTTCGTGTCGGATATTACGAACAATGAGATCACGGTCGGTATCATTACCAAGCGGCGGGTCAAGCTCCTTGATCTTGCCGATGAGTTTGCGGCATATCTTGATCTTGATACGGTTTTTACGCAGGTGGAGGAGATAACCATAAACTCCCTGCAGAGCCTTTTGAATTGCGCGTATCGGCAGGATTATATTGACAGTGAGGACGAGATCCTTGAAAAATTCGAGCTTGACAAGATCACGGGAAGAATGGGTCGAGGCATTAACTTCGGCGAAAATCTGGTTCGTGAAGGATGCCGTAAGGACGACCTCAAAATGGCGGCCGAAAGCTACTTTATGAACAAGACCCTCCTCCCCGAGCTTGAGCGCATCTATGCGGGCAAAAAATTTCCCAATGCCCCGGGACATCCCGTGCATTATATGGTGGAGACAGATGACCGTGACGTGCGCCGCGAGGTGTATAAGATCATTCTCGACGCGCTCTATGCCAATTCGCGCTTTCCGAGCAGGCGTTATGCTTTTCTCGATTTCCGCCCCGGCGATTCCTATTCCAAAATGGCCTTTGAGACTCTCTACAAGGTCTGCGATGGCGGTGCCGTTGTGATCCGCTATCTGGCCAATGACGATTCGGAGGACGACGGAACGGTGTCGGGAGAGCACGAGGTTATCGAAAACATCTGTGATATGGCAAGGATCTACCGAAATCGGGTGCTCACGGTCATTTGCCTGCCTCGCGAGTGCAAGAAGGTAAAGTCGGTATTTTACGAATATCTCGGGAATATGGCTTTCGTGGAGGTCAGGGAAGACCTTATCGGCGGCGATATGGCACTGGCAGTTCTTTCGGATCTGGCGCGGGATCATTCGGTTCGTCCCGACAAGAAGCTGACGGCAAAATTTGACCCCGAAAAGGCATACCTCCCCACCGAGCTCCGGGAGCTTTTCTTTGAATGGTACAACGATAAGCTGAAAAATTCGGTATATCCGCAGTATAAGGACATCTCGGTAGCTCGCCGCGAGGTAGCAAAGGCCGCTCCGCGCGGGTCGGCATACGACGATCTGACCGAGATGATCGGGCTCACCGAGGCTAAGCAGGTCATCAGGAAGGCACTGAATTACTACAAGATCCAGAAGCTTTACGAGGAAAAGGGCGTGCGTCGCGATCACCCCGCAATGCATATGGTGTTCACGGGAAACCCCGGAACCGCAAAAACAACGGTAGCACGTCTCTTTGCCCGAATTATGAAGGAGAACGGACTTCTCTCCAAGGGGCAGCTTGTCGAGGTGGGACGCGGAGACCTTGTGGGTAAATACGTGGGTTGGACGGCCAAAACCGTGCAGGCTAAATTCAAGGAGGCTATCGGCGGCGTGATCTTTATTGACGAGGCCTATTCTCTCGTCGACGATCGCAGTGGCTCCTTCGGTGACGAGGCCATCAATACCATAGTTCAGGAGATGGAGAACAACCGTGATAAGGTAGTGGTCATATTCGCGGGCTATCCCGACAAAATGGAGGGTTTTTTGCGGACCAACCCCGGTCTGCGCTCCCGAATTGCTTTCCACGTACCCTTTGCCGATTATAATACCGACGAGCTTTGTCGAATTGCCCGTCTGATCAGCGAAAAGAACGGAATGCATATCAACGACGGAGCTATGAGCAAGCTTGCGAACGTTTTTGACATTGCCAGATCGGGTAGCGATTTCGGCAACGGCAGATACGTGCGTAACGTTTTTGAGCACGCAAAAATGAATCAGGCCTCGCGTTTGCTTGAAAACGATATTGAATCCTTGAATGCCGAGGACGTGACAACCATTACGGCCGACGATATCACTCTTCCCGAAAAGCAGGAAACTGCCGAAAAGCGCAGAATAGGCTTCTGCTGAGACTATGATCATCAAGAAACTGACGGTCTGCGACCTCGGCTCTATCAGCAAGCTGACCCTGCAGCTTGCTGATGGGCTGAATGTTCTTCGACGAGCGGAAACCGACGAGCTTGCCCTTGCCGTGCTGACTGTCACAAACAGCAAGTCGATCCCGTTTTTACCTCGTGCTCAGATAAGAAGGGAATCGCGCATCGAGGCCGAGACCTCGTTGAACGGGGAAAAATTTTTCATCAAAGCCGTGGCGAATCGTTCCTTGAACGGTTTCCTGCTGCGGGTATATGACCGAGAGGGGCGCAACGTCACGTCCGAGTATCTATACTCGGTCTCGCGCTTTGAGAAACAGGAGGGAGCGGAATGCTTCATTGGAAGCGACAGATCTGAAACCGCGGAGCTGTTGGTGGGTTGTGATCCTGCGACTTCAAGGGAAGGACTTCTTGGTATCAATGCTTTCAGAGCATATTTGTCGTCATTCATCTCGGGCTTTCGTCCCGAGCGCCTACGAGCCGGGAAAGAGTACGAGTTGGTGCTTTATAAAAACGGAAAATACAGGGTCAGGCATCCCGTCTTCGGGGATTCCGAGCATAGCCTCAGCCAATCCGAGCAGATAATGTTTCGCTACCTATGCTTCCTGAGAACCGCCGAATTTTGGTGCGGCTTTGAAGAGCTGCGAAATCTGCACAGCGTTAAAAAGCCGCTGATAATAAAGGATCTTTTCGAGCGGCTTGACGAGTCTGTCAACATCGAAGAGCTGATGCGGCGTACCGAAAAGCTGCAAAGGCAGGTTATAATGCTGAGCTGCCGTTAAAATATTAAACCGATCTATAGCTTTTAGGCGGGATGCCGTGAACCTTTTTAAAGGCGGTGGAGAAGTAGTAGACGTTTTCAAAGCCGCATCGGGCGGCGATCTCGGATATGCTGTATGTCGTGCCGAGAAGCAGATGACGTGCAAGCCGCATCCTTTCGCTTTCTATAAACCTACCGACAGACAGATCGGTCTCGCGGCGGAATTTGAAATTCAAGGTTGAGGCGTTGGTGCCGACGGCTCGGCAAACGTCCTCAACCACAAGCTTGTCGGTGAGGTGGTCGCGTATCCATTTCGCGGCGGCGCGCACCGTGCTGTCGGAATAAGAGATGCTTTCAAGCTCGGTCTCTGCGGGATCGTGCTCGGTGCAGATCTGAAAAAGTATATCGGTCAGAATATGCTCTTTAAAGCAAAGAGCCTTTTTGTCATCGCGTTCAAGCAGACCCTCAAGGCTATCGAGGTTGGATAAAAACCTTGCCTTGTCCTTTATCTCCACTCGCCCGAAGGGCAGGGGAAGGGTAAAGGGGCAGGCCTCGTTGCAGGCAAACTTGACGTATATGAAAACGATGGGGTCGACCACCCGCCGCTGAAAATGAATGTAGTCGGGCAGTATCACGCAGTCGCCCGCCGTGAGCAGCTCGCTTTGCCCGTCAATATCAAGGGTGAAGCTGCCTTCCTTTAAATAAAAGAGCGCGTGGGTTGGCTGCCTGCCCTCGTTCATTTGAAATTCACGCCGACCCGTTATTTTGGAATCTATAAATTCAAAGGGATAAATCACGGTTTGCCTCCAAAATATTGTTGGATTTTATAAAAATAATTATAGCATATTGAATTGATTGTGTAAAGGGTTTGTTGTAAAATTGTAGCAGAAAATAATTTTTGAGGAGTGAAAATGATGAACAGCGTTACACTTCAGGTAAGAAAAGAATATATCTGCGACGTGCTGGTCTGCGGCGGCGGCCCTGCGGGCATTGCGGCGTCCATCTACGCAGCAAGAAACGGAATGAGGGTCATCTTGACAGAGTCCCAGCCCTCCCTCGGCGGTATGGCAACCAGCGGACTTGTGGGCCCCTTTATGACTGTTTATGACAGAGACGGCAACGAGCGCATCGTCGGCGGTATCTTCGACGAGATCGTTGAGAGGCTCGAAAAATATAAGGCCGTCATTTCTCCCGATGAGGTTGAAAACTCCAGCGTCTACACCTCATTTATCGAAAAATATCACCGCCACGTGACTCCCTTCGATTCCTTCTATCTTTCCATCGTCCTCGACGAGATGGTGAGAGAGGCGGGCGTCGAACTTCTGTGCTATACGCAGTTTGCCGATTGCGTAAACGAAAACGGAAAGATAAAGCACGTAATTCTCAACGCGCTTGAGGGCTTGATCTGCGTTACTCCCAAGATCGTTATCGACTGCACGGGAATTGCCGCCGTAGCCGAAAAGGCAGGCGTGCCCACCTATAAGGGCGACGAGGAGAACGGCGTTCCTCAGCCCGGAACTCTTATGTTTGAGGTCGGCGGCGTGGATGATGAGGGCTACGAAAAATTTGCCGCACGCCCCGAGCGTCCCGTCAAGGCCTACAGAACCACGGTGAAGGGAAGATACAAGGTCAATCACTACCACGTTTACAATACCGACGCCGCCGATTCCAAGAGTATGACCGATGCCCACAGCCGCGCCAGATATCAGGTGCTCGACGCCTTTGCCGTCCTTCACGATAAGACCCCCGGTTTTGAAAATGCAGAGCTTCTGCAGGTCGCCCCCGTGCTCGGCGTGCGCGAAAGCCGCCATATTGAGGGTGAGTATAAGATCACCGTTAAGGACGTGTCCGAGGGCACGAAGTTTGATGATCGCATTGCGGTCTACGGCTTCGGAATGGACGTGCATAACAGAAGCGAAAAGGAATTCGGCAACTTCAAGATCGAGATCGCCGAGAAATATTATATTCCTTACCGTAGCCTCGTCCCGAAGAACTGTGATAATCTCCTGGTCGCGGGTAAGACCCTCTCCTGCGAGTCCCAGGCCGTTGGCGGTATGAGATGTATGCCCGCCGCAATGTCTATGGGTCAGGCCGCAGGCATCGCCTCGGCTATGGCTGTTTCGGAGGATCTCCGCGTGCGCGATATAAACGTCGCATCTCTGCAGGAAAAGCTGAAGGCAACCGGCGCTATTATAGACTGAGCGGGGCGCTGTCACCTTTAGCGCAGACCAAAAACGCACAAATCAAATAAAAACAAACCGCTTTTTCTGTCATCTGATGGAAGAAGCGGTTTTTTCGGTAGAAATCCTTGCGGATTTCAATTTTATGTGCGTTTTTTAGACGCGCTCGGACCCTCTGCAGTACCAAGTACAGCGACGAGAACCCGATCACGCCTTCTGCATCTAAATCTGACAGCGCAATTATTTATATGTCAAAATGCCGAAATCTGCTAAAAGGCATTGAAAAAATCCTAAAATGTGGTACAATAATACTGTAAGTTCCGTTTAGGAGGGCATTATGTATAAGATATTCGAATAAGATCCGTCTCTGATCCCGTTTGAAAAGGATATCAAGCTGAGAATGGATAACTATGCCCGCAAGAAGCGCGAGCTTCTCGGCAAGGGAGGCAAGCTCATTGATTTCGCCAACGGACACGAGTATTTCGGCTTCCACAGAACCGAGAGCGGTTGGGTCTACCGCGAATGGGCACCCGCCGCCGAGGAGGTCTATCTCACCGGTGATATGGTGGGCTGGGACAGAACGAAGCTGAGGCTGACCCCCGTCGGTCACGGCGTTTTCGAGATCTTCCTCAATGACCCGAACGCCCTTTATGACGGATGCCACGTGCAGACCATCGTCAAAAACGGTGGCAGAATGCTCGAGCGCATTCCGCTTTACATCCGCCGTGTGGAGCAGGATAAGACCACCTACGCCTGGTGCGGTGTGATCGTCGACGAGCCCGCATACGAATGGAAAAATAAGAGATTCCGCCCGAAAAAGGACGGACTGTTCGTTTACGAATGCCACGTCGGAATGGCGCAGGAGAAGGCCGACATCGGCACATACCGCGAATTTATAGATAACGTACTGCCGCGCGTGAAGTCGCTGGGCTACAACACCCTGCAGATAATGGCTATAATGGAGCATCCTTATTACGGCTCCTTCGGCTATCAGGTCTCGTCCTTCTTTGCGGCCTGCTCACGCTACGGAACGCCAAACGAGCTCAAGGAGCTCATCGACACCGCCCACGGTATGGGTATTGCCGTGCTGCTCGATCTTGTCCACTCCCACGCCGTGAAAAACACGGCCGAGGGCATCAACGAGTTTGACGGAACGGTCTATCAGTTCTTCCACGAGGGTGAGCGCGGCGACCATCCCGCTTGGGGAACCAAGCTCTTCAATTACGAGAAAAACGAGGTCATTCACTTCTTGCTGTCCAATCTGAAGTTCTGGATGACCGAATATCACTTCGACGGCTTCCGCTTTGACGGCGTGACCTCGATGATATACAGAAATCACGGCCTCGGCGTCTCCTTCACCGATTACGGAAAGTATTTTTCGCTCAACACCGACACGGAGGCCATCACCTATCTTCAGCTTGCCAACGAGCTTATTCGGCAGGTCAACAAAAACGCCATCACGGTCGCCGAGGATATGTCGGCAATGCCCGGAATGTGCCTGCCCATCAAGGATGGCGGTATCGGCTTTGATTACCGCCTCGCTATGGGCGAGCCCGACCTTTGGATCAAGCTCATAAAGGAGCAGGGCGACGAGACGTGGGATATGTGGAAGATCTGGTGTGAGCTGACAAGCCGCCGCCCGGGCGAGAAATATATCGGCTACGCCGAGTCCCACGATCAGGCGCTGGTTGGCGACAAGACCATTATGTTCCGCCTTTGCGACAGCGAGATGTACACGGCAATGTCAAAGCAGGTGCAGAGTGCGGTCATCGACCGAGGCGTGGCGCTCCATAAAATGATTCGCTTGGTGACGATGTCGTTGGGCGGCGAGGGATACCTCAACTTTATGGGCAACGAGTTCGGTCATCCCGAGTGGATCGACTTCCCGCGCGAGGGCAACGGCTGGAGCTATCAGTATTGCAGAAGGCAGTGGAACCTTGTGGATAACGGTCTGCTTCGGTATGAATATCTCAATAATTTTGACGGAGCAATGGTGGATCTGGCAAAGAAAAACGGCATTTTCGCCGCCGCTCCCAAGTGTCTTTTCATCGACGCTCAATGCCAGGTGCTGGTTTATGAGAGAAACGGTGTGGTGTTCGCGCTGAATTTCAGCCCCACGCGAAGCTTCGAGGGCTATTGGCTCACGTTGCCCGATCCCGGCCGCTACGAGGTGGTCCTGACCACCGACGAGGCTCGGTTCGGCGGCTATGAGCGCGTTGATAAAAAATACGTGTACGAGGCCGCCCTTGATAATGACGGACGCGCCAAGTGCCGCATATATCTGCCCGCGAGAACGGGAATTTGCCTTAAAAAGAAGGATTTTTCAGAAAAGAAAGGAAGAAGAAAATGAATTACTGGACACAGAGCACAAAGAATATATACGTAGCCGCACACCGCGGCTGGAGGGATGAGTACCCCGAGAACACAATGGTCTCCTTCAAGGCCGCAACCGCTCTCGGCGTCGATCAGCTTGAAACCGACGTTCGCGTAACGCTGGACGGCGAGCTCGTTCTGATCCACGATGCCACGGTGGATCGCACCACCAACGGCACGGGCAAGGTCTGCGAAAAGACCCTGGCCGAGCTCCGCGCCCTCGATGCAGGCTCACATAAGGGCGAGCAGTTCCGCGGCGAGCAGATCCCCACCTTTATCGAGTTTATGGAGTACGTCAAAACTCTGCCCACAATGACCCTCGACATCGAGCTGAAGGAATACCCCACCGCAGGCCGCGAGGAGCTGGCCTACAGCGTGTGCGACCGCGTGCTCAAGATCATTGACGATTACGGCTTTACCGACCGCGTGGTCATCAACACCTTCAGCGGAGCTCTGCACGAGTACATAAACGAAAAGTACGGCAATAAGTACCGTCAGCACGTTTATTATCCCATTCAGCACCTCGGTAAGGTCACGCGTGACCCCTACAAGTACGCATATTGCTGCTGTATGTTCCGCTCGGTCTACAATGAAATAAACATTGCCGATAAAGATGAATTTGAGAAGATGGCCGCAATGAGCGTTCAGCCCTGGGCGGGCGCAAAGGTGCGCGACGAGCAGGGCGTTGACCTCGCTATCGAGGCAGGAGCTACCCTCATCACCTGCGATAACCCCGACGTTATTCTTGACATTCTGAGAAAGAAAGGATACCACGCATAATGGCGAAAATGGTGCTTTATAAAGGTCGCCCCGAGGATACCGACGGACGGGAGGCAAAGGAAATCAAGGCTTACGATTTTCTCGACAGACTCGGCGTTGAGTACGACCGCGTGGATCACGACGTGGCAATGACAATGGACGATTGCGCGGAGATCGATAAGGTGCTCGGATCCGATACCTGCAAGAATCTTTTCCTTTGCAACCGTCAGCAGACCGATTTTTATCTGCTTCTGATGCCCGCATCAAAGCCCTTCAAGACCAAAGATATCTCCGCACAGCTCGGAACGGCGCGCCTTTCCTTTGCAAGCGAGGAGCAGATGGTGAAGTATCTCGGTGTCACACCCGGCTCGGCAACCGTGCTGGGGCTTATGAACGATAAGGACAGGGAAGTGACCCTCGTTATCGACGAGGACGTGCTCAAGGGCGAATCCATCGGCTGCCACCCTTGTATGAATACGTCAAGCATCAAGATCAGCACCGCCGATATGATCGAAAAGGTCATCCCGGCAACAAAGCACACCTACAGAACGGTAAAATTATGAACGTCAAAGCCCCGCCTCGCGCGGGGCTTTTTTGTCGGGCAATTGTACGCAAGCTACAAAATCTAAACCTACGGTTAACATAAACTTTCCCAACACTACCTTTACAGAACAAATTTTTATGCTATAATAAAAGCAGAAGCAGACGTCGGCTTACTTTTATCTCGATGGAGGTATGATTATGAAAATGACTATTGGCGAAAACATTAAACGTTTGCGTACAGTCAAAAATATTACTCAGGAGCAGCTTTCGGTTGCGATGAACGTTACCTGTGCTGCAGTAAGTAAATGGGAGCGAGGAGAGACATACCCCGACATTACGCTTCTTCAGCCGTTGGCTTATTTCTTTGGAGTAACGCTCGACGAGCTTATGGGTTATGATCAAGAAAAGATTCAAGCCGAAATTGATGAAGTTATAACCCTGTATAGAAAGCATCGGCACAGCAATAAAGGTCGAGAGATAATCTCGAAAGCTTATAAGGATTATCCTAACGATTATTGGATTATGTATTACTATATGTGGAACATCGCCGGCGATTTGGCTGACAATGATCCCGCTGTTTTGATTGCGCACAAAGAAGAATTTCTTGCTATTTGTGAAAAGATATTGGAAGGATGTACCGAAGAAAATCTACGGCTTGGCGCGTGGAATATGCGCGCGAAAATTCTTCATGCGGAAGGTAAAACGGACGAGGCACTGGAGATTTACAAAACAAAATTTACTGATTGGTATACCACAGGTGTTCAAAAAATTGAGCAACTGTTTGCAAAAGACACAGATGAATACTATTTCCACGTGCAAAAGAATATGTTTGAGCTTGTCGATTTTGCGGCAGATAAGCTCGGCAGAACCGTGTTTTTCAATCCTTCTCTATCAATGGAGGAAAAGGCAAAACATACATTACGGTGCGGTGATCTGATGATAAATGCATTTGAAGAAACCGGAGAAGCCTTCTTCCTTATGCTTGCAAGGTCTTTCCTCGGAAGGATGGAAAATGACCTATACTATCGCGGCGGAACGGAGGAACAAATCACCGCAGTTATGGATAAAAACCTGTATGTGACGAAAAAAATCGAAGATATGAGAATGAAAAATGAAGCATTGAATCGCGCCTTTGATCGTTATGGCGAAGCAATAAGCAAAAACTTTTTCAAATACAATCTTGATTATCGTGCCAATGCAAAGGGTGGCAGACGCGCCGAGCTTCTAAAAAATCCGGAGTACAAAGCGGTTTTAGATAAGTACAGAAAATAACATTTCTCGCCCCGCCTCGGCGGGGCTTTTAATTGTTTCAACTCACGTTAGAAAAATTCTCTCCAAACGGGTTATTGTTTTTGCGTAGGAATATGCTATAATAGTGGTAGGATAAGCGCTGATCCAAAACATTTTGGAGGAACAATTATGATCAAACTCGGAGAAAAAATAAAATCATTAAGAAAACAGAAAAACATATCCCAAGAGGTTTTTGCGGGCTATCTTGGTGTGTCCTTTCAAGCCGTTTCAAAATGGGAAAACGGTAATACAATGCCGGATGTGACTATGATCCCCGCAATCGCATCCTTCTTTGGTATTTCAACAGACGAGCTGTTTGATTTTAATTTGTTTGAAATGGAAAAGCAGGTTGAAGCCATCTGTCATGAGGCATATAAATATCGTTTCACCGATGGAGCAGAATCTGAACGTATTTTGCGCGAAGGATTACAGAGATTCCCCGGAAATGACATCATATTGAATAATCTGCTATACACGTTGGATTATCAGACGAGAGCAGATGAGGTAATCACTCTTTGTAAAACCCTCATTGAGTCTACCAAGGATGATTCCGTAAAATATGACGCCTGCCGCATTCTTGCATCGTGCTATAAGGAAAACGGTCAGAATGATTTGGTAAGGCCTACTCTTGAGATTATTCCCGAAATCTATTTTACAAAATTAGAGCTTATGGCATCTCTTTTGGAGGGAGAGGATAGCTATGAGGCGGCTCAAAAGCAAAAAAATATTTCTGCTGAAGATCTGATCGATATGTTGATTATTTCAGGTAAATATCTGAAAGAAAAAGGAAAAACCGAGAAGGCAAATTCTCAATTCAGAATAGCTCAAAAGGTAATAGATGCGTTTGCCGATGATTTTATCGAAAACAGATGGTTCAAGGCAACCGTTTATGAATACGTAGGAGAGCAACGGAAAGAGATTGAACAACTATTAAGTGAATAATCCTCGCCCCGCCTTGGCGGGGCTTATTTTTATATAAAACTCAAGCATTGCTTGGATTTGAAACAACGAATTGATAATTGTTTTTTCACAAATATATGCTATAATATAATCACACCGGTGAAATAAATTTTGGAGGTGCTTATATGCAACTTGATTTGGGACAAAAAATACGCGAACTACGTCGGCGTGACGGACGCACACAAGAGGCACTTGCTGAAGCTATCGGCGTTACATCGCAGGCAGTTTCTCGGTGGGAGGCCAACGGCGGCTATCCCGATATGGAAATGATTCCGTCTATTGCAAATTATTTTGGAGTTACCATTGATGAATTGTTTGGATACCATAATGACAGAGAAAGTAAAATCGATATGATTATTAACAAAATCAATTCATTTGGTATTCAATCCCGAGGGGATGATGAATGGGTAGACGAATGCCTTGCCATACTACGAGAAGGTCTTGCGGAGTTTCCGCAGAACGAACGTCTACTCATCACTCTTGCGGATACGCTTTCCGAATCAGGGTGGAGACGTCATAAGGAATGGCTATATTACGATGATGAAGGGTTTATTCAGCATAATTATGATGTTCACAAGTCAAATGAATATTGGGCAGAATCGATTAAGCTTTGTGAGTATCTTGTTAACAATGCCGCTGATAACTCAACGGTTACAAAAGCAATTCACATTCTCGTTTTGCTTTACCGAAATATAGGAGAGAATGACAAAGCAATTGCGTATGCTCAGAAAATGCCCGAACTAAAAAACTGCAGAGAAATATTGCTTTCTGCCGCTTCCGATGGCAAAGAAGAAGCAAAATACATTGGAGATTTTCTTTTGAAAACAGCAAGTCAGTTTGCTCAACAGCTTGTATATGGTTTGATTACCAACAAGCATCATTTTGAAAGTGACATGCCAATCGAAAAGATCAAAGGAGCGATTTCTCTCTTTTATTTGATTTGCGATGATGGTAACATGGGAAGATACCATGGCGATCTTATCGAACTATATCTCTATCTTTCAAGAGTTCAATGGGAACGTGGATATCACGATGATGCTTTTGTATCCCTTGACAGTGCTTTGCATCATGCAAAAGCTTTGGAGGGAGTGTGTGACGGAAAAACTCACTGCTTTACTGCGCCGCTTGTTTCTCATGTTAAATATGAAATAAAGCCTTGTAACTCTATTGCAAAATCCCTCCCCGATGACTGGCCGTGTTGGTGTAATCCCGATTATTCTAAGGTAAAAGAGGAAATCACCGCAGATCCTCGCTGGGATGAATGGGTAGCCAAAACACAAGAATAATCCTCGCCCCGCCTCGCGCGGGGCTTATTCTTTGTTTCATGCGGCGCAGATTTTGAATGGCGTGACAGCGTGACAGGCGGTAGCTGCATTTTTTGCACGCTATGCTTGCCCCGGACGGAAGCGTCGGGAAAGCGGAAAAAATTCTTATAATTGCCCTCGTATCAACCGACTTAACCACAGGTTGAATTTATTCTAATATAGCGTTGTTGAATTATCCGCATCCATGTGCTATACTTATTTCAGTGAAGCGCGTCACAATAAAAATTGGAGGTTTCTTATGACCAATATTAATATAGGCAGCAAGATACGAGAACTCAGAAAAAAGAAAGGTATTACGCAAGAAGGTCTTGCTTCTGTTCTGTCGGTTTCTCCGCAGGCGGTAAGCAAATGGGAGAGTGGTCTGACATATCCCGATATGGAAATGATACCTGTTATCGCAGGATATTTTGAGGTTTCTATGGATATTCTGTTTGATTACGATGTCCGTGAGATGAAAGCCAAAATCCAAAAAATCATTAATGATGCTTGGGATTATCTGTTCGATGACACACCGAAGTATATCGAGATTATAAAAACTGCGTTACAGGACTATCCGGGTAATGAGGATTTACTGACCGTGCTTTTGGATGCATACGAATATGCTTTGCGCGACAAGGGCGATACTTCTCACTTGGACGAAATGATTGAGCTTTCCCAAAAGATCATTACAGAGAGCAACGATTTTATTCGGGTGTGCAATGTAAAAGATATACAGGCTGCGGCATACCTTAAGAAAGACGATTATCAAAAAGCCAAGGCAGTATTGGAGACGCTTCCTCGCGAATATGACCTTCGCGATTGGGCATTTGCTTTCCGTTTGTCCGGAAGGGATAAACTTAACGGTGCAACGATGTCAAGGTGTCATCATTTGCAGAGCCTATACCAAGCTTGTATGGAGGAAGGCAACGCATGGTTCTATATGGATCAGAATCCCGATGTTAAGTTCCGCGATTACACATCCGATGATTATATCCCCGAAGCTTTGAAATGCTATCAGAAAGGACTTCGTGTGCTTACGACATTCCTTTTGACAGACTACTATGATAATCCCGCAGAACAATATCTTTGGGAAGGTATGCAAACATTCCATTGGAGTTTTCTTCAGTGCATTGCCGCTTGCTATAAAAAGCTTGGTAATGTTGAGGAATGTGAAAAATATATTGCGGAAGCATATCACCTTATATCTGTTGTATGGAAGGACTTTGAGGAAAA
>JAFTOB010000078.1 GCA_017451545.1 Clostridia bacterium
CGACCGCAAAAGCGGTCGACCCCTCGCGCCCCCCGAGGGGTTGGAGGATCAACCTTTATTTGTTTGTGTTGTGGTTTGGGTGAAATGGTTTGAAATCACTTCAAACTCCGATTTATCGGTGAGTTCCCCATTGGGTGATCGCGGGCGTGAAAAGGTCACGCCACCCGATCCTTGCCCGCCGGGGCGCCCGGCCCGATTTATCGGTGAGGCGTATTCGATAAAAAACCGCTTTTTCTGTCGGGGTGACGGAAAAAGCGGTTATGATTTTTATTTGTTCAGATACTCCGTTGCGCGGTTGATGCCGACGATGACGAAGGAGGCAAAGCCGTGGTCGCGGCTGCCGTGGCGGCGGCGGTACTCCCACAGAGTGCCCGTATCGGATGCCATTCCGCCGAAGAAGCCCTTGACGTCCTGCAGGAGAAGCTCGTATTTTCCGAGCTTCAAGAGGGTCTCGACGCGGAGATATGCGCCGATGAAGGCATCAACGGGTGCGATCTCGGGTCGCGCGCCCCCTCGGTCGGGACGGAAGGTGTCTGTGACCAGCCCGAGCAGGCGGTCGAAGCGACCGCTTTCAAGGTCGAGGTTGCCGAAGAGCAGGGCGTAATACTGTCCCGCCTCCGAGGCCTCGGGGCAGAGGGTCAGCTTGCCGTTTTCATTGCGGACGGCGTGGTCTTGGAAATACTCTCCGTTAAAGGACTGCTCGATCGTGGCTTTGCGCACGCGGTTGGCCTTTTCGCGGCAGTCGGGGTCGCCGAAGATGGCGTCTACGGCGTCGAGCACGCCTGCGTAGAGGAAGTTCGTGGGGTAGCTGACGTCATCGGTCCAATCGTTGGCGATTCCCCATTCGATAAAGTTCCAATAAGGGAGCTTTTCGAGAAGCCCGTCGGAGTTTTCGTGCTTTTTCAGCCAATCCACCATACCGTAGACGGTCTTGCGGAAGAGCTCGCGATCCTCGCGGTGGCCGCGGCGGTTTATATACTGCTCGACCTCAAGGATATACCACATTGCCCACTGGGGGATGGCGTGCTGGCGGTCGGGACCTTGATGGCAGGCGGGGTAGCACATGGGGAGCATTCCCTCATCGAAGCGGCCGTCGTTTTCGAAAATGCGGAAGTTTTCGAGGAAGGCGTCCTCCACGTAGGTGGTGCCGAAGAGCTCGTACTCGGTCTGCCCCGTAAAGTATGAGTCGCAGAGCCAGCCTGCGCGCTCGCGGGAGGGGCAATCGGTGTAGAGATCGACGGCGTTATGGGAATAGGAGCGCACCGAGGCCTCGTAGATCTTCTCAAGCAGGGGATCACCGAGATTTGGAATTTCAATGCCGCGGACGTCGTTTACATAGGTCTTGATGCCGAAGCTCTCGAGGCGCAGCTTGCCCGAGCGGACGGCGACGATGCCGTAGCGTGCGGTATAGGGCTCAAATGAGATAGTTTCGGCGCGGCCGATGGGGAGGCGATATTCTATGCAGGGCTGGCAGTTCATATCGGTGAAGAAGAAGTTATCGCGCGCGCCGTCCTCGGAGACGGCCACCACCACGTCGGCCTCCTCGGTGACCTCGCCCTTGAGGCTGATGAAGCCTGCCTCGATATGTGAGAAGTCGATGATGGCGTACTCGCCCTCGCCGAGCTCGACGGGCAGGGCTGTGGCGTCGGTCTTCTTTATCTGATCGTGTCTCTGGATCCACTCAAAGGGGTGGTATTCCACCTCGTCGAAGGGGAATTCGCCCCAATCGATCTTGGTGCGGAAGGAATACGCGCCGCTGCGGTAGGGCTTTTCTTCGTTGAATTCAAGGCGACCCGCGGACGACGCCTCGGTGTGGAGGACGTTCTCATAAAGGGGATATGGTGCGCGGCGCGCGATGAATTTCGGGGGATTTTCGGTGACCTTTACGGGGACGGCGGGCGAGCTTTCGGTGACTATATTGCCCTGACGGAGATCCCAGAGCTCCATAAAGTGGCGCTGGTGGGAGTAGCGGTCGGCCCGTTGCAGCTTGCAGGTCGGCAGGTGAGCCGTGAAGTCGCGGCCTGTGGCGAGGATGACCTCGTCGCCGCGTGTGACCTCGGCGCAGAGGAATGAGGGCTGCTTGACCAGCGAGATCGAGCCGCAGTTATGGCCGAGGACGGCGACGACCAGCTCGTCGTTGCCGTTCGCAAGGGGTGACAGGTCGATAACATCGACTCTGGCGTAGCCGAGGGCGGTACGTGCTGGGCCGAAGGCGGCAAAGCGACCGTTGACGTAGATCTGATAAAAGTCGGCGGCGGCCAGGCTGACCGATGCGCCGCGCAGGTCTGCGCGGGCGCGGAAGGTTGCAAAAATATTCTTTTCGTTTTCGACCCCTGCGGGGAAAACGGGAAGTGCGAGCTTGAACATATTGATCTCCTTGACGTTTTGTAGGATAATTATACCACGGTTTCGGCAAAAAGTAAAGACGTTTCTGGCTTTATGTGGGCGGGATTTGCGGATTTGCGGGATTTTTCGGGTCGTCGGCATATCTTTTCGGCTTTTGTGTTGACGAAACGCGGTCTCTTGTGATATAATATAATGATAGTATTTTCGGGAGGTGGGGCTGTGCGGTATGAAAACGGCAAAATAGTTGCCGACGTATACGATATTTGCGATCTTGCCTCACGTGGCGGCGACATCGATTCGCGGCGCGCTCCCGTTTCCGCTAAGAGTGACGAGCAGGCTCGCGCGTGGCGGCTCGCCCGTATCAAGGACGGGTCGCTGACCGAAAAGCGGCTTGAGCTCGATATTCCTCTCGGAGACCTGACATTTTCTCTGGTCGCTTATGCTACGCTGTCGGACGGTGGGCTTTGCCTTGAGGAGCTTCGCACCGCCCACAGCTACACCGATATGAAGGCGCCGAGCAAAAATATGCTTTTGCCGCTGTATCTGACGGGCTATATGCTTTGCGAGGCCGAGGGGCTTTCCTCTCTGCATATGAAGCTGACCTGTCGGCTTGGGGATCGGGAGCGATCCTACGGCTATCGGCTTGACGCGGCAAGTCTCGGTTTGCACTGTCAATCGATCCTTTTGGCGGTGGAGCGGCGCGCGCGGCACATAAAGGACCGCGCCGAGCGTGTGATCCCTGCGGTGCGCGAGAAGTCGACCTTCCCGTATTCGGGCTTGCGCGAGGGGCAGGATATGCTGATCACCGAGGTCTACCGAGCCATCAGGGGCGGCAAGCGTTTGTTTGCCCAAGCTCCCACGGGCATCGGCAAGACCCTTTCGACCCTTTATCCCGCGGCGCGGGCTATTGGCGAGGGGCATATCGACAAGATATTCTATCTGACCGCCCGTGCCAGCACGCGGCGTGAGGCCTTTTCGGCGGCCAAGAAGCTCTTTCTCAGCGGGGCTGAGCTTCGCACCTGCATCATCAGCGCGAAGGAGCAGGTCTGCGCCTGCGAGGCGGCGCGGCAGGGAAGGGTATCGAGCTATTGCAACCCTTCGGACTGCCCGTATGCCGCCGGATATTACGACCGCGCCGACGATGCTATCTTTGAGCTCATGGACAAATGCCACGGATATTCTCGGTCTGCCATTTGCGAGATGGCGGAGAAGCACCGTGTTTGTCCTTACGAGCTGTCGCTGGATCTTTCGGAGTTCTGCGATATTATCATTTGCGATTACAACTATGCCTTTGACCCGTCGGCCTATTTCAGGCGGTATTTTTCGCCGTCTGCCGAGCCGATCCGATCGGTGTTTTTGGTTGACGAGGCTCACAATCTGCCCGACCGAGCGCGGGATATGTACTCGGTGGAGCTTAAAAAGAGCGATTTTGAGCGGGTTTATGCCAAGGTCAAGGCCCCCGACGCCGAGCTTGACACGGCTTTGCAGAATATTATTTTGACCATCCATTCGCTGAAGCGGCTCTGCCGCGACGATCTTATAAAGACCCCCGAGGGCGAGCGCGGCTTCTGGATGAGCCGCCAGGCCTTGCCCGGCTTCCCCGACAAGCTGCGCGCCTTCCTTACGGGCTGTGACAAGTGGTTGAAGGATAAGCGCGAGCATCCGCTTTTTGGCCAAGTGACCGATCTTTGCGCCTCGGTGCGCAAGTATTTGCGGATCTGCGAGTATTACGACGATAAATTCCTCACCTACGTTGAGATCATGGGCAAGGAGACCCGCGTGAGGATCTTCTGCCTTGACCCGTCGGGTGTGGTGGGTGAGCGGCTTCTTCGGGCGCGGTCTGCGGTGTTTTTCTCGGCTACGCTGACGCCTCTCGACTATTTCCGCGACATTCTCGGCGGCGATGCCGAGTATTCGCCCACGCTTGAGCTTCCGTCGCCCTTCCCGCGCGAGAATCTTTGCGTGGCGGCGGTGGACACTGTCAGCACGCGGAGCGACGACCGAAACGAGCGCACCTACCGTCGGGTGGCTGCCTGCATTGCGGCGGCCGTCAGTCCGAGGGCGGGGAATTATATCTGCTATTTTCCATCCTACTCCTTTATGGAGGAGGTCTGCAAGGTTTTTAAGAAAAAGTACCCGAAGGTGCAGACGGTGGTTCAGGAGCGAGGGATGTCGCTGGCGCGGCGGGAGAATTTCCTTTCGGCCTTCCGTGACGACGTGGGTGTGCTTCGCGTGGGCTTTTGCGTGTTGGGCGGCAGCTTTTCCGAGGGTGTTGACCTACCCGGAAGCCGACTTATCGGAAGCATTGTGGTTGGGGTCGGTATTCCCGGACTTTCAAACGAGCGCAACATCATCCGCGATTATTACGAGGAGCGCGTGGGGCGCGGCTACGATTATTCCTACACCTTCCCCGGTATGAACGCCATCCTTCAGGCGGCGGGGCGCGTTATTCGGCGCGACAGCGACTGCGGTATCGTGGTGCTGATCGATGACCGCTACGCCCAGCCCCTTTACAGAAGCCTTTTCCCCGAGCACTGGCGAGGGATGCAATTTGCAGGGAATCCCGCAAGTCTTGCAGAACTTGTGCGGAGATTTTGGGAAAAAAGGGATAAAAATCAATAATTTTGATATATTTTTGCAAATTTAAAAAAATATCTTGCCAAAATGCAATATCTGTGGTATAATACTACCTTAGATGTCAATGCAAGAGAAAAGCAAGAGACAGGAGATAAAAATGGAAAGAATTACTATTAAAGAAATTTTCAAGTCCCCCGAGAGCTTTGCCGATCAGACCATTACCGTTGCCGGTTGGGCCAGAACCATTCGCGCGTCCAACGCCTTCGGCTTTATCGAGCTTAACGACGGAAGCTATTTTTCCAACCTTCAGGTCGTTTTTGAGGATGCAAAGCTTGAAAATTATAAGGAGATCGCCAAGCAGAACGTAGGCTGTGCTCTTGTTGTCAAGGGCCGCGTCGAGCTGACCCCCGCCGCCAAGCAGCCCTTTGAGCTGAAGGCCGAGTGCATTGAGATCGAGGGTGCTTCCACTCCCGATTATCCTCTGCAGAAGAAGCGTCACAGCTTTGAGTTTTTGCGCACCATCGCACATCTGCGCCCCAGAACCAACACATTCAACGCCGTGTTCCGCGTTCGCTCGGTGGCCGCGTTTGCGCTCCATAAATTCTTTAACGAGAACGGATTCGTTTACGTTCACACCCCTCTGATCACCGGCTCCGACTGCGAGGGCGCAGGCGAGATGTTCCGCGTGACCACTCTTGACGCCGACAATCCTCCCCGCAACGAGGACGGCACCGTTGATTTCTCTCAGGATTTCTTCGGCAAGCACACGGGTCTGACCGTTTCCGGACAGCTCAACGTTGAGACCTTCGCTATGGCTTACGCCAAGGTCTACACCTTCGGCCCCACCTTCCGCGCCGAAAAATCCTTCACTCAGCGTCACGCCGCAGAGTTCTGGATGGTCGAGCCCGAGATGGCATTTGCCGATCTTAACGATTATATGAACACCGCCGAGGCCATGATCAAGTACGTGCTTTCCTACGTTATGCAGGAGTGCCCCCGCGAGCTTGAGTTCTTTGACAAGTTCGTTGAGAACGGCCTCATTGAGAGAATGAAGAATCTCGTTGAGAGCGATTTCGGCCGCGTAAGCTACACCGAGGCCGTTGAGATCCTCAAAAACAGCGGTCACAAGTTCGATTATCCCGTTGAGTGGGGCATCGATCTTCAGACCGAGCACGAGAGATATCTGACCGAGACCGTCTTCGGCAAGCCCGTATTCGTTACCGACTATCCGAAGGAGATCAAGGCCTTCTATATGCGCCAGAACGACGACGGCAAGACCGTTGCGGCGGCCGATATGCTGGTTCCCGGTGTCGGTGAGCTCATCGGCGGCTCCCAGAGAGAGGAGAGACTTGACAAGCTCAACGAGGCTATTGAGCGCTTCGGTCTCAACCCCGAGGACTACTGGTGGTACTGCGATCTTCGCAGATACGGCGGTACAAAGCACGCGGGCTTCGGTCTCGGCTTTGAGCGTCTTATTATGTATATTACGGGAATCTCCAACATCCGTGACGTTGAGGCATTCCCCAGAACTACGGGTAACGCCGATTTCTAATTTTTTGATTAACAAACGGAGTTTTTCTTATTATGGTTTATTCTGCAATGAGCCGCGAGCAGCTCGAGGCTTTGAAAAAAGAGCTTGAAGGTGAATATTTGGCTTACCTTGTACAGGGTCTCAGCCTCGATCTTTCAAGAGGAAAGCCGGGCGCTCAGCAGCTCGATATGCTTGCCGGTATTCTCGGGGTGATCTCGACCTCCGAGGACTGTACAAGCGCGGCGGGTGACTGCCGAAATTACGGAGTGCTGGACGGTCTGCCCGAGGCGAAGAAAATGTTTTCCGAGCTTTACGGCATTCCTGCCGAGAATATTATAGTCGCCGGCAACTCCTCGCTTAATTTGATGTATGATGCCGTGGCTCGCGCCATGCTTTACGGTGTTTACGGCTCGGCCCGCCCCTGGTGCCGGGAGGAGAAGGTGAAGTTCCTTTGCCCCTCGCCGGGATACGACCGACATTTTGCCATTTGCGCGTCGCTCGGGATCGAGATGATCCCCGTCCGCATGACCGAGACCGGCCCCGATATGGATGCGGTGGAGTCTCTCGTCAGCTCGGATGCTTCGATCAAGGGCATTTGGTGCTGTCCGAAGTACTCAAATCCCGACGGTGTGACTTATTCCGACGATACGGTTCGCCGCTTCGCCGCTCTGCGTCCCGCCGCTCCCGATTTCCGTATTTTCTGGGACAACGCTTACGCCGTTCACGATATTTACGAGGACTGCCGCGACGAGCTGCTTGATATTTTCGCGGAGGCAAAGAAGTGCGGAAACGAGGATTCGGTCTTCTATTTCGCGTCGACCTCCAAGATCAGCTTCCCCGGCTCGGGTGTGGCCATTTTTGCGGCCAGCGCGAACAATCTCTCGCAAATCAAGCCCATTATGAGCGTACAGACCATTGGCTTTGACAAGATCAATCAGATCCGTCACGTCAAGTATTTCAAGTCGGCCGACGGCATTCGCGAGCATATGAAGAAGCTGGCAGAGCTGATCAGACCCAAGTTTGATATCGTGCTGAATACCCTTGACGAAAAGCTGGGCGGCACGGGAATCGCTCATTGG
Source organism: Clostridia bacterium (assembly GCA_017451545.1). Classification (GTDB taxonomy): domain Bacteria; phylum Bacillota; class Clostridia; order Oscillospirales; family CAG-272; genus RGIG3994. The sequence goes on from JAFTOB010000078.1 coordinate 7,534, forward strand.
ACCCGTCCGCGTGGCGGATATTTCGTCAGCCTTTTCGTTGAGAGCGGCTGTGCCAAGCGCACCTTTGAGCTTTGCAAAAAGGCCGGTGTAGCGCTGACAAACGTGGGTGCCACCTTCCCCTACGGTCTTGATCCCGAGGACAGCAATATCCGCATCGCGCCCACATATCCGAACAACGAGGAGCTGCAGGAGGCTATGAACGTGCTCACCTGCTGCGCTCGGATCGCGGCTGTGGAGAAGCTTCTGAAATAAAACTAATAAAAGGACTTTTAAAGAATGGGATGGTTTGAAATAGCCTTGACCGCCGTTGCGCTGTCAATGGATGCCTTCGCCGTTGCCGTGTGCAAGGGTCTGGCCATGCGGAGGATAACCCTCGCGAAGGCTCTTATCGTGGGTCTTTGGTTCGGTATCTTTCAGGCTTTGATGCCCCTTATCGGGTATTATCTCGGCAGTGCCTTTGAGCAGTTTGTCAAGCCTGCCGCGCCCTTTATCGCCTTCGTTCTCCTCGCCGCCATCGGCGTGAATATGATCCGCGAGGCCTGCTCACACGAATGCGAGTGCTGTGACGAGGACGATTCGCTTTCCTTTGGCAAGATGCTGACCATGGCCATTGCCACCAGCATTGATGCGTTGGCTGTCGGTATCACCTTCGCTCTTGAGGGCTTCTCCGGTGGCGGGCTCAACATATTCACGGCGGTACTTCTCATAGGCGCCGTCACCTGCGCTCTTTCCATGGGCGGCGTGAAGATCGGTAACATCTTCGGCTCGAAGTATGAGAAAAAGGCCGAGCTCGTGGGCGGTGTGGTGCTTATCGGCATCGGAATTAAGATACTCATTGAGGGTATCGTTGAGCTTTGCGTATGAAGCGGACTCAGGTTAGTGAAAACCCTTATATAAACAGCGATTCCAACAAAAGGTATTACACTTACGAATATTATCTGCGGCGCACCTTTGGCGGCAAATGCGCAAAGATCTCCATCGACGGCGGCTTCAGCTGCCCGAACATTGACGGGACGTGCGGCTACGGTGGTTGCATCTACTGCGGCGGCGATTTTGCGCCGAGCCGCGAAGCGAGCATTGAACGGCAATTTGCCGATCAGCGAGAGGCGGCAGAGAAAAAGTGGAAAACACAGAGTTTTATCGCATATTTTCAGGCGCATACCAACACATATGCGCCTGTTTGTATATTAAGGGAGAAATTTGAACGCGCCCGCGCTCTGCCCGGTGTGGTGGGAATGAATATCGCCACTCGCGCCGACTGCCTGCCCGAGGAGACGGTGGAGTATTTAGCCTCTCTTGCCGAGCGGACGGTTCTGACGGTGGAGCTGGGGCTTCAGACGGCCAGCGACGCCACGGCTCGGTTTATCAACCGCGGTCACAGCTTTGAGCAATTCGTTGACGGGTATTCGCGGCTTCGCGCGGCGAGTGATAAAATAAATATTTGTGTTCATCTGATATTCGGTCTCCCCTATGAGGGGCGCGAGGATATGCTCTCCACGGTGCGCCGTGTGGCAGCTCTGTCACCCGATCAGGTCAAGCTGCATATGCTGTACGTGACCGAGGGGACGAAAATGGCCGAAATTTACCGCAGAGGTGAATATTCCCCCATCGGCAGGGAAGAATACATTCGGACGGTTTGCGAGGCCTTGACCCTTCTTCCCGAGAGCACCGTTATTGCGCGGCTGACGGGGGACGGGGACGGCGAGCGGCTTCTGGCTCCCGAGTGGAGTCGGAGAAAGATCGACGTTATCAACGGCATCGACAAATATATGTTCGAGCATAACCTGTGGCAGGGCAAGAATTTTGGAGGTAATTGATGAAAAAAGGATTGGGTATTATCCTTGGAGCCTTTGGTGCCGTCGGTGCTTTGGGCTTTGCGGCTTCTTCTTACTTCTTCGGCGCGAATTTCAAGCGCGAGAAGAAGGTGAAGAGCTCGGATGCGTTTTTTGCAAAGCTTGAGCGACTCGGGCTCGGGCCTTACTTGGAAAAAATGAGGAAGGGAAGGGCTTTTGCCGAGTCCTTGCCCAGCGAGGACGTGTATATCACCTCGCGGGACGGACTGCGCCTTCACGCGAGATATTATGAAAACCATCCCGAGAGCAACAGGATAATCGTGCTGGCTCACGGCTACAAGAGCTCGGGCATCAGCGATTTTTCCTGCGCCTTTGAGATGTACCGCGATATGGGCTTCAATTTCCTTATGATAGATCAGCGCGCTCACGGCGAGAGCGAGGGCAAGTATATCTGCTTTGGCGTCAAGGAGAGATATGACGTTGCCGATTGGTGCGATTATCTGGTTGAGCGCTTTGGCGACGGCATTGAGATAGTGCTTGACGGTATGTCCATGGGCTGTACCACCGTCATTTTAGCCGCCGCACTGCCCGATATTTCGAAGAACGTGTGCGGGGTTATCGGGGATTGCGGATTTACCGATCCTTATACCGAGATCGCCCACGTGGCGAGGAGCGATTTCCATCTGCCGCCCTTCCCGGCGGTCCACGCCCTTTGGGGCACCTGCCGTCTGCGGGCGGGCTTTGGCTTCCGCGACGCATCGACGGTGGATGCGGTGAAGCATATCAGCGTGCCGATTTTGTTTGTTCACGGAGAGGACGACGATTTCGTGCCCTGCGAGAATTCGCGCAGGAACTTTGAGGCCTGCACCTCGGAGAAAAAGCGGCTCTTTACTGTGCCCGGCGCGACTCACGGCGTGTCCTTCCTTGTGGACGAGGAGGGCTGCCGCCGCGCCATTGCCGAGTTTATGGCCGACGTTGATGAATATATCGCAAAGAAAAAGCTTGCGTAAAAAAGAAGGACTGCATCATTTTGATGCGGTCCTTCTTTCCTGTCGCGAGCTTGCGATGATAAAGATTTGGAAAGTCACCGATAAATTAGAGCTTGAAGGTTTAAGCCAAACCCATTTTTGAAAGTTTTGATAAAACTTTTTCAAAAGTTTTTCGGGAGCCGGCGCCG
>JAFTOB010000079.1 GCA_017451545.1 Clostridia bacterium
CGAAGATGGGAAAGGCGAAACGGCGAAAAACCTTTGATTTCATTGATTTTTCGTATAATGGACCGTCGGGGACGCCGGTCCCTACAGGGTTTAATTTTAACCGTCCGCGATCCGTCTTGGTGGAATTTGTTTGAAACCTTCAAACTCCGATTTATCGCTCTCTTCGCCATCGGGTGATAATTATCGTCAAAAGCCTAACGTCTCCCGATTTTCCGCTGCCGGGCGGCCCCGACCCGATTTATCGGTGAAATTAATATTTCACTTATAAAGCTTTATCTGCGCGTGAAGGGTCTCGCCGTCGGCGCTCTTGACGGCCACGGTGTAGCCGTCCTCCTCCTCAACGTAAAAGCAACGGACGGTCTGCCCGCACTTGATCTCCTTGCGGTAGAAAACATCAAACTGCGAGGTGGCAAAGCCCTCGATCTTCTCCTCGGGGATCGACATCTCGGCCATCTCGACGTAATACACGTTGTTCATATGGCGGTTGACGTCGATCCAGTTGCGCCCGATCTGCCACTCGCTGTCGCTCTCGTAGACCTCGGGCTCCTTGGCCACGCGGAGGCGCAGATTCGGGAAATTGGTGCGGTCGGGCTCGGACTCGTAGCTGTCGGCCAGCTCCTGAGTCACGCGGGCGGGCATGCCCGTGGCCTTGTAGATGTGCGCCCACTCGGAAACGGCGCAAACGAGAAGCTCGCCCTCGCGGTTGCGCACCTCGAACTCGCGGAAGGCAAGGAGGCCGCGCACCGAGCGGCTCCAAGTGGACAGGGTCACGTACTCGCCGTACTCGGGTCGCTTCATGATCTTCACGCGGTAGGCGGTGAGGATCCAGACGGTGTCAGAGGTGCGGATATCCTCGCCCGCAATGCTGCCGTGCATACCTGCGAGGTCTTCAAACATACCGAGCAGCGCCGAATTTTTGATTTTGTAATGGGCATCCACGTACTGATAACCCACGAAATATTTGTGCTTGACAACCATTATTTTTTCTCCTTCCTGCTTTTTCGGGGATCGGGACCCGCCACGTCGCGAACGGTGGGCTCACCCCAGAACTCGCGGATCAACCGACCGAGCTTTTTGTTCTTTTCGATCTCCGACTTCATAAATTTGCGCCGCTTTGACGTCTTCAGCCCCTCAAATGAAAACACCTTCTCGGTGTCTCGGGTGCGACCGATGCGGTAGGTCAGATCGTAAATTTTCTTGATCTCCTCCCAATTTCCGCTCTCGCGGAAGAAGCCGAAGGCGTAAAAAATGCTGATGCCGCTCTCGCTGACAGTGCAAAATGTGGGTCTGACCACCGCCAGCGCGAAGCCGGGGATGAGGCAGATGAGCGACAGCACCAGCGGGATCGGCGCGATGCGACCGCCCCAGAAGCCCATGGCCAAGAAAAAGTAGCCGACGACCACCATAAACAGGGTCAGCAGGTTGTTTTTATAGTTGGGGACAAAATACATTTTGCCCCGTTTTATCTCTTTTCTTTCGTTTTTCATAATCCGAATCCTCCGTCCACGCCCAAGCATTGACCGGTGATGAAGGCCGCGCCCTCGCCGGCGAGGAAAAATACGGCCTCGGCAACCTCGCGAGGCTCGCCCATACGGCAGAGCGGTGTCTCGTCGGCCAGCTCGGATTTGGTCTTTTCGTCAAGAATTGCGTTCATCTCGGTCTCGATGACACCGGGCTCCACGCAGTTCACGGTGATGCCCGAGGGGCCCAGCTCCTTGGCCAAGGCGAGGGTTAGACCGCGCAGACCCGACTTGGCCGCCGAGTAATGCACCTCGCAGGATGCGCCCACGCGACCCCAGACCGAGCCGATATTGATGATCCGTCCGTTTTTAGATCTGATCATCTCGCGCGCGGCGGCGCGGCAGGTGTAGAATGCGCCCGACAGGTCGGTGTCGAGCATCCGCCGCCAATCGGCGTCCTCGATGTCTGTAAAGAGCTTGATCTGCGCCACACCCGCGCAGTTGACGAGCACGTCAAGTCCGCCGAGGTGGCGAATCGCCTCGTCCATGCCGCGCGCGGCATCCTCGGAGCTCGAAATATCGCATTTAATTGCATACGCCCCCGTGCTTTCGGCGATCTTTGCGGCGGCCTCGGCGTTTGCGCGGTAGAAAAAGACCACACGGTCGCCGCTCTCGGCGAACCGCTGAACCACGGCCGCACCGATCCCGCGCGACCCACCCGTTACGATTATTTTTCTCATATTTTTTCCTTGTTTAAAATTTTTATTTTGTTAGACAAATCGGAATTTGAAGGGTTCAAATAGGTTTTATTGCAACCAACTTTGGAAGCGGTTAAGACAATGGCTCTCCCTTTGGGAGAGCTGGCGCGAAGCGACTGAGAGGGTAAAAAAGCCCTCTCCGGCACGGCAAGCCGCGCCACCTCCCCCAATGGGGGAGGCTTTGAGTGAGTCGCGTTTCGATTATTTAGCGGTCTAAATTTTGCAAACTCTTTCAAATAAACTCCGATTTATTGGTGTATCTAATCCAATAGAATCGAAAACCGAAGGTTTTCTTCCTTTACATTTCCGAAGGAAATATTTCACACGCCGCAGGCGTATTTCACGCGCGGAGCGCATTTCACTTCGCCGAAGGCGAAATTTCACTCGTCCGAAGGACGAATCTCAATTCTGCTTCTGCACGAACTTATACTCGTCGTAGAACCTGAAATAGGGGCAATTTCCCGCGTCGCCGCTGACGAATCGTGCCAGCTCGTCCACGTCCAGATTCTGAATGCAAACGTAGGCGTCGCACTCCTCGTCGTACTCGTAAAACTCGCAGCACTCGCAATTTGACTGTATCTTCTTTTTCATTTTCTCATCCTCTGTTTTGGGTCAATCTTCCTTGAGCTCGTAGGTATCCTTATTGTAGCATTCCAGGATCTTCGGCCTTTTGGTGTTGACTATGAGCAAATAATATTTGTGCTCGCGGTCAAAATCTATTGAGCAGGACGTGCTTGAGACGGTATACTTCCCGTATTTTTCAAAATAATATCCGTGCTTATAGCAAGTATAATATCTTCCGGAGTTGATACGGTCTATTTTCTCATACGGCACCGTTTTGTAGAGCCTGTCCTCCACTATTGCCAGCTTGCCCGCAAGGGCGAAAATAAGCACTGCCACGGAGGGATGTAAAACTTTATAAGATGTATTGCAACAAGACCCCACATAACTATCAGTCCGAGCGCAAAAAAAGCCAGCGTATGCCATATCTCTTCGCGGATCAACCGACCCAGCTCACCGACTATAACCACCGTAAACGGAATGAAAAGTGCCAGCATTAATACGGCAAAAAAGGTGTACCAGAACACGCTCTTTCGCTCCCAAGCTATAGTGTCCCTGCGCTCTTCCTCCAGGGATATGACTTTTTTCTCGTTTTTTTCTTTGTCCTTAAACATATTGACCTCCATTCTGCCTTGCGTGAACGGACACACCACCGGCACGCTATTATTCTCGCTTGAACTGTCTGTCGAAGGCGCGCTTGGTCATCTCCATTGCCACGGGGCGGCCGTGTGGGCAGAAGGTGATATCGGGCAGAGCCATAAGCTCGGCCACCACGCGCTCGCTGTAGCCCTTCGGGTACTCGCGACCCGCCTTGATGGCGGCCTTGCACGCGCCCTGATAGAGGGCCTTTTCAAAGACGATCTCACGGGTCAGCTCGGCGTTGCCCGTATCGTGGAGCAGGCGGTCGGCCATCTCGGACAGCATGTCTGCCGCCGCACCGGGCTCGACTCCGTCGGGCAGGGCGGTGACGGTGACGGTGTTGCGACCCGTCTCAAAGGAAAATCCCGTGGCCTCGACCTCGCGGCGGTAGCGCTCCAGCACCTCGGTCTCGTCGCTGCGCATCATGACCTCCACGGGGAGCATCAGGATCTGCGACACGATCTCGCGGCTCTTCATATTCTTCTTCAGCCGCTCGAAAATGATCCTTTCGTGGGCGGCGTGCTTGTCGATAACTATAACGCGGTCGCCCCGCTCCACGAATATGTAGGAGTTGAAGGCCTCGCCTATCATACGCCAATCGGTGCGTTTTTCGTCGGCTCCGATGATGCGGACGCTCTCCGTAGGCACCTGCGGCGCGGGGAGGGGAGACGGCGTGGGCGCGTAGCGCGGCGTCTCATAGCGCGGCGCTTCGTACCTCGGGGACGCGGGGGGAGGAGGGGGCACGGGAACGGACGGGGCTGTAGGTGCGGGTGGCGTTTTATTCCACACGGGTGCGCTGTTTTGCTCACTTCCGAGTGTTTTTCCTTCCACCTTGTTACGGCAATGTCCGTCAACGTAACCCTGAACATACTGCTCGGCGGTCAGAGCCATTTCAGGCTCGGGGGCGGGCTTTGGGGTCTGTATATCCAAAGCCATCTGGCGGCGAGAGAGCGACTCTTCCCTGCCCTCGCGGATGGGCATAGTTGAATCCGACAGCCGGGCCGAATTGCCCGATGCGGCGCGAACGGCCGTAGGTTGCACAGGGGGAACGCCCGTGGGCTGCTGCACCGCCCGATCGGTGTTGATCTCGGGGCGGGTCACGTTACGGCTGAGGGCGGCGCGGACGCTGTAATATATGGCCTCAAAGACCGGCTTTTCGTTTGAAAATTTGACCTCTAACTTGGCGGGGTGAACGTTCACGTCCACAAGCATTGGGTTGATCTCGATATTCAGCACGCAGACGGGGAATTTATCGGGCGGAAGATAGGAAACGTATGCCTGCTCAATGGCCGCCTGGGCGGTTCGGCTCTTGACGTAGCGGTTGTTTATAAAGAAATTCTGATAATTCCTGTTGACCTTGCAGTTGTCCGAGCGGCCGATATAGCCCGAAATACCGATGCCCTCGCTCTTTTCGTTGACCTCGATGAGGGCGCGTGCGAAATCGCGGCCGAAAACGGCGTGGATGGCGCTGATGAGCTTGCCGTCGCCCACCGTATCAAACTTAGGATTGCCGTCGATGATGAGACGGAAAGCGATCTCGGGATGGGAAAGCGCGATCTTTTCCACCACGGCGGTAACGGCCATAGCTTCGGTGACGTCCTTCTTTAAAAATTTGCGGCGTGCGGGGACGTTGGCAAAGAGATTTTCCACGATTACGGTGGTTCCCTTCTGGCAGGGGTGGTCGTTCACTCCCAGCACCGTACCTCCGGAAACCTCGATGGAGGCACCGCCCTCCGAGCCCTCCGACCGCGATATGATACGCAGATCCGAAACGGCGGCAATGGCGGCCAGAGCCTCGCCGCGGAAGCCGAGAGTCATAATGGCGGCAAGATCATTCTCGTTTTTGATCTTGCTGGTGGCGTGACGGCGCACGGCCATGGGCAGATCGTCCCTCTCAATGCCGCAGCCGTTATCGGTAACGCGCATAAAGGTGACGCCGCCGTTTTGTATCTCCACGGTTATGCGGGTGGCACCCGAATCTATTGAGTTTTCGGTCAGCTCCTTGATCACCGAGGACGGTCTGTCGACCACCTCGCCCGCCGCGATCAGATTGGCGACAGCGAAGGAGAGCACGTTAATTTTTCCCATATGCACGTTCCTTTCTTGTATTTTGTATGTGTTTTTTCTTGTTTTGACACCGATAAATCGCCGGCAACGGCCGCGGCGAAGGATCGGGCGGCGTAACCTTGTTCCGCACGCGATCACCCGATGGGGACGTCACCGATAAATCGGGCCCGGGCCGCCGGGCTGCGGATGCACGGGTAGCGTGACCTTGTACCGCGCGCGATCACCCGATGGGGACGTCACCGATAAATCGGAATTTGAAGGTTTCAAACAGGTTTTATTGCAACCAACTTTGGAAGCGGTTAAGACAATGGCTCTCCCTTTGGGAGAGCTGGCGCGAAGCGACTGAGAGGGTACAAAAGCCCTCTCCGGCACGGCAAGCCGCGCCACCTCCCCCACTGGGGGAGGCTTTGAGTGAGTCGCAGCTTGATTGTTTAGCG
>JAFTOB010000080.1 GCA_017451545.1 Clostridia bacterium
ACTACATATTCGAGCTGAACAACAAGAGCAAGGAATACGAGATATATTGCAAGCTGATGCAGTACGTTTCAGGCTACAATATGCTCAGCGAGGAGAAAAAAGCACAGAATATATTGGTGCTCAGCGGAACCACCTTCGTTATTCCCGACGGACTTGCACCTTTCGTTGAGGTCATCGACGTGCCGTACCCCGATGAAGAGGACATTGCCATGGATCTCAAAAAGAGCGGTATTATAGGAGAAAAAACCGCCGATTCGGTAAGGAGCTTCTGGCGAGCCGAGGCCGTCAGTATGAAGGGCTTCACGAATCTGCAGATCAACGATATTCTGAAGACCGTGCTTGCGTATTATCCCGATATGGCAACCATGCAGGAGAGCTCGTTCTTACGACAGGAGAAGGAGATCTCAAGGTTCGTCGGTAACGTTATCAACGAACAAAAGCTCCAGATGGTAAAGAAAAACGGAGTTTTGCAGTTTATCGACTATCCGTCAACCGTTCACGCCTCGGGATGCGGCAAGCTTGAGACCTTCATCGAAAAGAGAAGGGATATATTCTTAAATCCCAAAAAGTTTCCGGGTGTTGTCCCGCCCAAAGGCATACTGTTTGCGGGTGTTCCCGGAACGGGTAAATCTCTGATGGCTAAAAAGATAGCCTCGCTGTTTGGCGTGCCCCTCCTTAAAATGGATATGGGAAGCCTTATGGGTAAGTATATGGGTGAGTCCGAAAGCAAGCTGCGCCGAGCTCTTAAAATGGCCGAATCCGTGGCCCCCTGCGTGCTTTTCATCGATGAGTTCGAAAAAGCCTTTTCCACGGGTGAGGACAGCCACGAGACCTCCAAGCGAATGTTCGGATATATGCTGGGCTGGATGCAGGATTGCAAAAAATCCGTATTTATATATGCGACCGCGAACCATATAAACAGAATAGACGGCGCATTCCTGCGTTCGGGGCGTTTTGACAGCAAATTCTTTGCCTTTATGCCAAACCGCGACCAGTGCGTGGATATCTTCCTGAGCTGTCTTGAGAAGAGAGCCTCGGATATGAAAAAAGAAGGCGCCGAGATGTTCGATGGCATATCAAATCTGAACCGATTTGCAGGCAGGATCGAGAATGCGCTCGACAAGGCGGCGCGTGACGGACGCTTCCTCAACGGCGCTGATATTGACAGCTGGATCAGCATCTGCATCACGGCGCTATATAACAGTGGGAAATTCCCGCCTTACAGTGCGGACGATTTCTTCGGAGCGCTCGAGGCCGAGCTCAAGGGGCTTAATCCTTACGGAAAGACCAACGTCAAGGAGCTGGCCGGCTATTGGCTGCTCAACAAATTTAATTCCTATGAGTCGAGCGACAGTCCGCTGTTCCCGTACGAGGACTTTGACCTTGACAGAAAGAAGATGAATCCTTCAAAGGATAAAAGGGAAGAGGAATCCTATTTTGTCAAGCGTGATCGCGGCAGCTTCCTCTCGGATTACGATTACGGTCTCTACCGCACCATAGTCGACGCGGTCGATAAGATCCCTTATATGGAAATAAGACAGCAGTATATGAGTACCTATTGATCTTTCTCTGTCATACGCACGTGTGACATATGATCCGCGAAATATGATAAAATATATCTGCCCGAGCTCATGTGGGCAAAATGACGAAAGGAAGCATTCATTATGAAAGCAAGAAAAGTAATTTCCAAGAAAGCACTCAAGGCCAAGCTTGCGGAGCTTGGATACAACAAGGCCGAGATCAAAAGCACCGTCAAGCAGATCTGCAAATTTGATAAGGATCTGAAGTTCGCCGTTTATTATTGGCTTTATGAGGATATCGTTCCCGGTGATTCCGATCCCGCGCTTATTATTGAGGACAAGTACACCGTCGAGTCTTTGTGCAGCGATTTCGGTATGTCGGTTCCCGGTGCTCTTTGCCTCGTTCAGCTTTACAGAGACGACAAGCCCGCCGCCCTTGATTCCATCAGCCGTTTGGGCGCCAGAGCCCCTATCGATATCTCCGACGAGGAGCTTGAAAAGCTTTACAAAATGCACGGCCTTTCCGATGACGAAAAGGAAGAGCCCGACGACGGTGACATATCCGTGAACGGTGAAAATTCGGAGGAGGGGAACAAATGAGCATTGTGAGCTCCGTTATCAGCGGCATAAGAAACGTTACGTCAAGGATAATAGATATCATTAAGAGATTCGTTGAAAATATCAGAAACAGGACCGAGTATCCGCCTGCTGTCATTGAGCAGATGGCCCATCAGTACGATACAAAGCCCGAGGTCCCCGCAAACACTGAAAAAGCGCTTGAGGTTAACGATAGGGTCGTTGAACTTATGAACGACGTATTTCACGGCAAGCATCCCGGCGAATATCTTAATGCCATTGAGGATTTTGAGCAGCGCGAAAAGGTTTTTCGTGAATTTGCAACCAGACTTCTGGAGCTCTACGGTCTCACTGACGTCAAGGTCGCCTTTGAGCATCTCGATAAGTCTTACGCAGGTTGCTACAGCTTTGATCGCAAGACCCTCAGCGTCAACGTTTCGTATCTGACTTTGAACAATCCCGTTCTCCTGCTTGATGCGGTGGATACAGTCCTGCACGAATCGAGACACGCCCTTCAGCACGCGGCGATGTACGGTCACAATCCCCTTGGATTTGATGAGGAGACTATCAAGTCCTGGATCAAGAATATGAAAAATTACATTCGCCTTGAGAACGATCCTAAAGGCTACAGAGAGCAACCTGTTGAAAAGGATGCTTTCGATTCTTCCGTGTATACGATCCATTGCTATCTTCACGAAAACAAAGCCGAAGAGTAAAATTGTCATACTTACATATGACTTTTTTCGGGTGACTGTGTGATATAATCTGAGTGTCAAATCAAACAGGCACTGCCGGAGAGGATATCACGATGCAAAAAAAGAACTTGGAGATCAGAGCGTATATGTGTGGCGATGAAAATTCCGATGAGCTCATCGGTCAAAGGATAATCGACCGAGCTCACGAGTTTGGAGTCGCAGCGACGCTGAGTAAGCCCGAGCGGCTCACGTCAACCTTTACCGCCGATGCTCTGCGAACGGTTACCGAAAGCCTTCGCCGCGAGATCCCGATACCCAAGGTCAGATACGTGCTTATAAATGCCGCAGAAAGTCAAAAAAAGATTTTCTGCAGATCCGCTATCTTTCAGATACAAGAGAGAAAGCACGGATGGTCCGTCAAGCACGTAGACGGTAATTGCAGCAACGAAATTCTTGAACGCCGGATAGATGAGCTGTTTGAAATCAAAACGAGCACAGAAAGGATAAACGTCATGAAGAAGAACGAAGCCAAGGAGATCTACACCACCCTGAAAAATACCGAAAGCAAGGAGCTTTCCCTGAGAGAAAATATGATCAATTACTGTGTAAACGTTGAGCACTACAGTGCCGAGGACGCAGCAAAGACCGTGGACGGTATTATAAAGGGAACCTCCGAGTTTATGAACGCCTTTGAGGGAATAAAGAACCTCCCCAAGGACGAGGCGATCCTAAGCATTAAGGACCGCCTGGCCGATAGGATCAAAGATCTTTCGGAAGAGGACGCCAACAAGATCCTCGAAAATATTTTCGTCGAGCTCAAGGCCCTCAGCTGTGATCGGCTCGAAATGATCGCGTCGGTTGCCAATGACGAAAATCTGAAAGCGGAGATCAAGCGCATCCGCGAGGAGTGCAAGGTCACTCTGCAGGACAAGAGCATGGACGAAAAGCTCACGCTTATCGTCGAGGCCGCCGCAAACTGCGGCTCCATGTCGGCACTGATCGCACTTATGCAGGACAAGAAGAGCTTCTCGGGTGCCGAGACGATGGATGACGCAGTATCCAACGCCACTCTCGACAGCACCGAAAACGAGTACGTATCCGAAGAGTACGAATCCTTCCATAACAGAAGCTACGCCGCTCTCGGCGAGTATATTTCGGCACAGCACGGCAACAACAGAAAGTTCACCGCAGAGGCCTCTCCGTATGACGTCGGCGTGTACACAGCTATGACCGTCGAGCAGACCAGAATCCGCAACGCGGCCGCTCACGGAATGATAACTCTCGACAACGCACTCAAGCTTTTGGGGGCTGTTGCCGTGGTCGGAATAGCCATCGGATTTTCTATGATAGTAATGGGCTCGGCCGCAATAACCGTTCCGGCTTTGATGGCAATGGGAGCCACGCCCCTTGTATTTGCCGTTAACGCGCTCCAAATCGCGCTGTTCGGATATCTGGTGATCCAGATGTTCAAGCACAACAAGAAGCTGGGCGAATACCTCGCCGCCCCCGCTATCTGGGTCAAGAACCTTCTTGTGACCCTTTTCCGCAAGTTCTGCCATCTGTTCGGCATAAAGACAAAGGCCGAGGAAACCACCGTAGGGGTTGAGGACGATGCCGTAGAGGTTGAGGAAGCAACCGAGGAAGAGGTAAACACTTCCTCCGAAACCAACAGCGAGACCGTTACTGCCGCAGAAGAGGTATGTGATCCCGCTTAAATATCAGTAAAGGAAGATCAAAATTATGGAAAGCAACGTAATATATAACGATATTAAAAAGCACGAAGACAGGCTTTTGTCCGGCCGCGAAAATATGATACGGTACTGCGTTGACGTGGAGAAAATGTCGCTTGAAGAGGCAACCGAGGCGGTGACCGATATTATAAAAGCTGTCACCAAATTTAAAGCAACCTATGACCGTATAAGCGAAATACCCGAGAAGGACCGAGCCGAAGAGCTTAAAAAATTGCTGTACGAATCAGTCGGCGGTTCCGAGGAGGCTCTTGAACAGATATATGAGTCTATCGTGCTGCTGGGCTGCGACTGTCTTGATCAGATCTCGGATAAGCTCGAAGAGGAAACCGTGGAAAAGGTTGCGAAGCTTCGCGTCGAAGGACTTGACAGCTTCCGCCTCAGGACCCGGGAAGATAAGTTGGAGCTCACCGTTGCCGCCATTGAGGGTGTATCCGATCTCGTCGCCGTTTCCATAGTGGCTGACGGAGAGGAAAGCACACTCTCCGGCAATCTTCAGTACGAAGCACTTGCCGGATATCTTTCATCCAAAAAGGAAGCAAACGGCAATGAAGAAAAAGAGCTTTCGCCCTACGAGGCAGGTATTTCGGTCTGCGTGAAAGGTGAATTAGCCGCCGTAGCCAAAGAGGCAAGCAGCAAAGCCAAAAAAATTTCGATCATATCGAGCATCATTGCGGGTGCCGCGATAGTGGCTGCGGTGGTCGGCATAGCAGTTCTTGCAAATATGCTTATTGCCAACCTGGGGCTGGGAGCATTTTTGACCAAGCACCGCCGTTTCATTCAGATCGGACTTATGTCAGCCGTTGCGGGCGGAGCACTGTCTCTTGGGATCTTTTCCGCACCGTGGAGCTTCCTGAAGAGAATTATTGCCAAGCTGCTGTGCAAGCTGACGGGAACGCCTTATGAAGAGGTTGAAGCTTTCGGGGATTCCGGAAAGGATGAATCGGAACAGCTCACCGTGGGAGAGCAGGAACCCGTGGAGACACAAAGCGCAGAAGTCGAGGCAGAGACTCCTTTGACCAATGCGTAACCTGTAAACAAAATACAAACAGTCTTGAAAGGCAAGCTCGCTTGCCTTTCAAGATAAATTTTTAATAATGAGGCACAAAAAATGGTTATCTGCAACGAAAATATACGTAATATTCCTTCCTTGAAATTTCTCGTGGAGGAGAACGGCGCTAAGGCCGTCCTACACGACGTATGGCGTGCGCCTTATGCTTTTTTGAAGCTCATAAAGCCCCTTATGGAAGATTTTATTGACGAATACGGGGATTCGGATATTCCCGTAGGCTTCTCCGAACTCGAAAACAGATGGGATGACGGTGATCTTGAGGAATATATCAACGATAATGCCGATATATTGATATCCATAGCGCTGAAATTTGATTGCAGTTTAGCCGCAGAATGTGACAAGCTTCGTAAGGTCTGCTTTGATCGGGATGTATGTGTGTGCCTCTTGATAGATCTGCTTTGCCGACCCATCGGTCTCTTCCTCAAGGCCGATGACCTGCTTGATATTCTTCCTCATAAGGAAATTGAGACAATTGAGCCCGAAGCCGAAGCAGAGGCCGCAACTGCCGAGAAAGTCAGCTCCGACCCTGACGGCTTTGACGTTTCGGAAGACGAAGTAAGATATAACGGCAAGGTCATCAGACACCGTCGCACCCTCGCGGCAGGGAAGAATTGCGTGGCCTACGTTGACGGTGACAAGGTTTCGGTCTTGCGCGGTAAGTATGTTGATGAAATCAATTGCACCAATGTGGGTGAAATCGCGCTTTACGGCGACGGCGACGTGCTTTGCGCTCGGATGCCGTATCGGGAAGGCGAAAACAATCTTTGCTCCTTCACAGACGACGATATTGAGGACGGAGACGCCGTGGCTATTTCCGCGTGCGGATATCAGTATGCCTTCCTCACGCACAGCTTCGACGTTTACAGTAATATTCCTTTCGGCGCACGTGTGCCGAAGGACGTAACGCTTGTGGATATTTCGGTATCTCACAATCTTGTTTTGGGTGTGACCGATGACGGTCGGGTTTTCTCAAGTGATGACGGAATGCTGCCGGGATACACAAACGCGGTCAAGGCTGTGGCCTATTGCGGCTCGATTGCGGTGCTGACTTCGGACGGAAACGTTTGCTTCAGCGGTACGGGAAAAACCGTGTCGGGTATAGGGGCCCATGATATTGCCTTTACCGATAGCGGCCTGGCAATTCTTGAACCCTGCGGAATATCGCTGATAGACAAAAACGGAAGAAGCAGGATGCTGGTAGAAGGAAAAATTGATGAAATGGCAGCGGCCGGTAGCCGCGTAATTTACAGAAAGTCGGGATCGGTATCAATTATCGACCTTTGAGGTGATTAATTATGATAGAAATCAGAGAAAAGCTGCTTTCCCTCAGATCGGTAAGATCCGAGGTCGAAGGGAAGTCTGATTCCATTGAGGTGCTTTTCGATCCGATAAAGGATAGGATCATTGTAAGATTCTGCCTGTACAGTAACGCCAAAAGCGGTGAGGCCGATTATTTCTGGATGCGCCACGTTGAAAACGGGCGCGAAAAATGGAAGGTCTGCCGCCCCGAGTATAATCAGGAAAAGGGCTTTCAGACCTCCGCTGAAGGATTGACAAAATACAGAATAGTGCTCAAAAGATCCAAGAGCAGTGATATAAAGACCTCCAAGGTTATAATAGACGAAACAGTTAACCTGCGAGACAGCGAATATCAAAATGACTTTGAAAGACTTAAATCCGAATACGTGGCATTGGTCAGAGAATCCAACCTGCTTGCCGTTTCAGACAAGCACAGAAAGCTGTTTTTTAATCTTGAAAAAAATCTTCGCCGTATAATGGGCTTTGCTCATTACAGAGAAGTCAACTGCGAAACCGAGCACGATGAGAAAAAGCTCTTGCAAAAGATCATTTTCACAGTAGGCTGTGACATCTTTGCAAGTGTTTACAACTCGGGTTTCGATATAAAGACCGGTCGCCTTATGCAGCTTCCGACCGCCGTGGCAGACGAGAATATCGGCCCCGGCGTTCTGTTCGGAAATTTGTACAATGCCGTAAAGAGCATGGACGAGGAGCTTGAGCACAAGCGCACGTTTAAGAAGTACGAGACCTTCTGGAAAAATATATATCCCGTGCTTGCCGAATACGAGCTGGATGATGACGACAGAACCCTCGTTCCAAAGCAATGGGAGGACGTTTGCCGCGATATCGGGCTTATAGCGTCCGAATTCGCAAGGCTCGGATATGAGCTGAAATATTACGAGGACGTCGCCGCCGAGGACGAAGCCGAGGCAAGAAAGTTTATGACGGGCGCTCGCTGGGGATTTCCCGCAATGTATATAGGCGGTGACCTTGAGATAGGCGGAGAGGGCGGTACTAACGGCAACTGATCCCGCAAATACGAAAAAACAGTAAGGAAGCAGAAATATGAATTACTCGTCCATGAATAATCGCTCTGAAAAAAGCAATAGGGAGGCGTCAAGACTTTTTGCCGCATTGCCCAAGAAATATATAGATCAGATCGTGTCGGGAAAGATAGAGCTTTTGTGCGTTGATTTCGGCCACGGCGAATCCACCGCCGCCCGAATGAAAATACAAAAGGATATAAACGGAAACAAGACCTACAAGGTCGTCTCCGTTAACACCTCGGAAAACGAGCCCATGTATAAGCACCCGACGTATATCTATGTCCCCGACGGTGGAAGCTCTGAAAAGGTAACGATAGGAATAACCGCGTTTAACAGGGCTCAATCGGGAGTGGCAGGGGATTTTTACTGTGATTTCAAGCGGATGCCAAGTGCCGCGGATAACTACGCAAAGGCAATAAAGGCCAACAGCAGCGAAGGTCGACGGATGCAGTTCAAGGAGCTTATGAGGGAGTACCTTCAGGCGTATTTCGATCTTATTTCCACCGAGTCGGTGGCAAAGCAGAACGATATGGATCCTAATAAGCCTGTCATCCTTATGATAGGCCGCCCCGCAGGCTCAAAATGGGAGCTTGAAGAGCAGGAATATAAGGAGATCTTTTCGGGTCTGACCGTATTCGGTAATTCGCCCCTTGAGACTTTTGTTATATCCGAGTCCTTTGCCGCCCTTGCGCAAAGCGTCAACGATTCGGAAAATATCGATTATACTTTTGAAGATACCATCGTTTGCATTGATATGGGCTCCAGCACCGCGGATATAACCTGTATGTGCCGCGGCGAGATCGTATACGAATACGGTATAAGTCTCGGAGCTCACATCATAGAAGAGAATATGCTCAAGTATATAATATCGGAGGCCTCGCGCAAATACGAGGAGACCTATACCGAAAACGATATCGTGGACGGAAGAGCAATGGTTCTCCCAGAGCTGCGCAAGCATAAGGAGAATTTCTTCGGAGACGCCACAAAGCCGCCCGTAACAAACGCCAGAATGCGTCTTGATCTTGACAACGGCTCGGGCGAGGAGACGGCAACCGTAAGACTTACCGAAGAGGCAATGAATAAGATCTGCCGTGAAATGCCCATTCGATTCAAGGACAGAAACGCCCCTAACGGCGTCAACGCCTGCGATTCGTGGTATGACGGATGCCGTGATTTCTTCAAGAAGGCCTGCGCCGATATCTACGGGCTTGTGGACGGCGGTCTGTCTCCCATAAAAAATATAATTATTACCGGCGGAGCAAGCCGAATGGGATTCATCAAGGAGCTTGTCGAGGAGATCTTCGGACAATCCTCCGAGATCGGTTGCCATAATCACAGAGACTTTTCGGTCTACAGCTCCATAGAGCCCAGCTACACGGTCAGCAAGGGACTCACCTGGATCGCATACAACGCCGCCCGCACCGAGCAGATCCTTGCGCGTGTCAAGGGAAGCCTTAAGGATACCGTTGAGCTCAACAGCTCCGAAAAAATATACGATGATATCGCGGTACCCATGGTGTCCCTCGTTTATAATCAGGTGGACAGCGAGATACATATGTGGGCCAAGCGAAATAGCAACGAAAGCATAAACGGCTTCCTCGCTTCGAGAGTGGATCCCGCTTGCGCGGACAGGCTGTCGAGCCGCGAAATGCGTGACTTTATCGGTGAAAAGATAATCGCGTGGTACAGAGAGGGCGGAGTCGACACCGACGAGATAATCAGATCGGTGACAAATCAATTCTCCAAAATGTTCGGAGTAAAGCTTGATAAGATCGATTTCACCATTCCCGACGATATTATTCAGCGCGCCGCGAGCGAAGCCGCCCAAACACGCATATCCCTGCAGTCCTCCTCACTTGTCAGAAGCGCGATTTCGGTCTTCTTCCTCCTTGATTGGTGGTACGATCTTGACCGCGTTGACTATCTGCCCGCAAACCGCGAGACATATGCCCGCAGATGGAGCGAAAAGTCCGAGAGCATAAAAATGGATCTGGGAAGAACCATTTCGAGCCATCTGTCCTGCGACGGAAAGGTGAAGGGCTGCATCGACAGATACTTCTGCAATGTTATGGAGAAGGCGATCGACGAGAAGATCAACGGAATTTCCATGTACTGCTTCAAGGTGAATAATGGAGCGGGCGGCGACGATGATGAATAATATGAGATATATAAGTCGTTTTGAGGACGATCCCGAGGCCGAGATACTGCTTTTGAGCGCAGGCCCCGAGATCACACGGATCGCACGCTGCGACAAGATACGCCAAAAAGACGTCGTGCCCATGTATTTTGACGGGAACGAAACCGAGATTTCGGTCGCAACGGCGCTGTTTATCCCCAAGGATCAAGGGCGCATAGGCATCGGAAATTATGCCGTCAGCGCATATGAATCGGGATATGAGGGCGCGCTTTACAGAAATTTTGCCGATGATCTCTCGAAGCTGGGCAGCCCTGCCGAATACTCGGCCAACGGCGACGCCCCATCGGAAATTACGAACAGAAAGGCGGCAGAGATGTTTTTGGCCGCCGTGATCGGGAGCTTTCGCAGTCCCGTGCTTGCCAAGGTAAACGGTCTCGACCCTCTGGCAAAATTTGTGGTTTACGTGGAGCTTGGCTACCCGACCGACCCGAATCAGACCGCGCTGAGCCCCGACGAATTCACTTCGGTCGCCGATGACGGCAAAACCGTAGTTATTACCGCCAATGCTATGGCGAGCGTGCTTCCTCATAAGGAAGAAGTAAAAAGCATAGTTAGTGCCCACGGCGGCAAGCTCTACAGATATTTTACCGAAAACGTCAACGTCGAAGCACTGGGCGCGATACCGTCGCCTCGGTTTTTGATAGACGAATATCTAAAAGCGGTCTGCCTGCGAGAGACGGGCGAAAAGCCGTCGGAGATCCATACTCCCGAGCTCTGCGATCCTCTCGGAGCCGTGTATACCGCATTTGACGGCTTCGCTTCGGACGAGCAGATCAAGAGGGTGAAGCTCATACTTCGCCTCGGGGATGATGACGAGGTACGTATAAGCCTCCGCGCGGGAGATGAAAAATTTTTTCTTTATGAAATGCCCGTGAACTTTGAGGGAGAGAGCTACGTCGGCGCTTGCGCAGCCGTGACCTCGGCATTAAAGGTGTTAGAGAGCTCAAAAACGGAAGAAGAGGTGTTGGCTCTGGACGACTTTTACGTACAGATCCTCGGCTGCTGTGATTCCGAAGCAATACGCGAGGGAAGGACACTCGTACAGATAAACCGAGTTCGTTCCTCGAAAATGTTCGAAAAATATTACTTCGGGCTCAAGGCCGAGCGCAGAATGAGAAAAAATAAAGCCTGTCCCGTGTGTCAAGGAACGACCGTCGAGGGAGCCGTGTTTTGTCACCATTGCGGCCATCGCTTATTGCCCGAGGTGAAATTCTGTATGAAATGCGGTCGGGGCTTCACTCATAACGAAGGCTTCTGTGTACAGTGCGGCGAACCTAAATGGGACGGCGTTATTGAGAAAAAATGATAAAAGGGCAGATGTCATACGCGGATATGACGGCACCGGAAAAAATTGTGTTATAATATACCCGTAATACAGAGGAAAACGTATTAACACATATAAACGATAAAGGAGATTTTCAAAATGACTTGCAGACATTGCAACCGAGAAATACCCGATAACGCAGCCTTCTGTCCGTATTGCGGGCAACCGGTGACTCCTCCGGAGGTGTTCTGCACCGGGTGCGGGGAAAAGCTCAAGGAAGGATTTATGTTCTGTCCTATTTGCGGAACTCCCGTAAAGGGGGCAAGACCCACGCCCCGACCCGATCCGAATTCGGGTCACACCCCGAATCAGAATCAGAGTTATACTCCTAATCAAAACCAAGATTATTCAGGCAACCGAAATCAAGAATATACGCCGCCCCGCAACGATGATACGAAGCAAGGCACAAGCTCTCAGAATTCAGGCGCGAATACTTACGGGGCATGGGATACCAAGACCGTCACGGTAAACTACCGTACGGGCAAGGGAAACACCGCTTTCAGCCAAAGCGCGGGATCATTGACGGTGAGCAGGGACAAGGTGTCGTTTTCGTCGATGATGGGAAGCAAGCATAATCATTCATATCCGATCTCGGATATCGTAAGCACCGTGTTTGCAATGACCAGACTCGGTCTTGCCCCCGAGCCCGGATACACAGTGACCCTCAGGGACGGCAGAACGTTTACTTATATATACTCTCCTTTTATTAAAGGAAAGCTGAGAGAAGCGGACTCTATGATCCAATCGCTCATAAGAAGATAACAAAAACCGAGGAGCACAGTGTGCTCCTCGGTTTTTTGTATGCTTGCATTGACAAAAGTCTTAAAATAGGATATAATATACCCAACGACCTGAACCTTTGGAGGTACAAATGAAAATAGGACTTATCGGCTTTGGCTTTATGGGAAAGACCCACGCGTGGTGCGTGGACAATCTTAAATATTTTTATAGGGATCTGCCCTTTGAGGCCGAGATCGTTGCCGTCTGCGCAAGCAGACCCGAGACGACGGCCGCGGCGGCTGAATTTCTCGGCGTGCGCGGTGCGACCGAGGACGAGATCATAAACGATCCCGACATCGACGTCATCGACATTTGCACGCCTAATATATACCACTACGAGACTCTGAAAAAGGCCATCGCCGCAGGCAAGCATATCTATTGCGAAAAGCCCCTTTGCGTCACGGCCGAGCAGGCTGACGAGATCGCGCACCTTGCAAAAGAGAAGGGAATCACGGCGCAGATCGTCTTCAATAACCGCTTCCTTCCCGCTGTTATGCGCGCAAAGCAGCTTATCGAGGAGGGCAGACTTGGCCGAATCCTCAGCTTCCGCTGTGAGTATCTCCACGCAAGTGCCACCGATCCCGACAAAAAGGCGGGTTGGAAGCAGAACCGCGATATTTGCGGTGCGGGAACGCTCTTTGACCTCGGCTCTCACGCCGTGGATATGATCTATAATCTTTGCGGCGAGATCGTTTCTGTGAAGGCCAGCTCCCAGATCGCCTATCCCGAGCGCCTCGGAATGAACGGCGAGGTCTGGCAGACCAATGCCGACGAGGCCTTTTATATGATCGCCAAGACCGCAGGCGGCGCCGTCGGCACTATCGAGGTCAGCAAGCTGACTATCGGTGCCAACGACGAGCTGAATTTCGCGATCTACGGCGAAAAGGGAGCTCTCAAGTTCAATATGATGGATCTGAATTGGCTCTATTTCTATGACGGCACTGCTCCTGCGGGCAGTCTCGGCGGCGAGCGCGGCTTCACGCGCATCGAGTGTGTCGGCCGTTACGATGCCCCCGGCGGCATTTTCCCCTCGTTCAAAGCACCGATTGGCTGGCTGCGCGGACATCTGCACAGTATGTACGAATTTCTCTCGGCGGTCAATAGTGGCGTACCCACCTGCCCGAGCTTCGACGATGCGGCGGCGGTTCAGCGCGTGCTTACAATGGCACTTGAAGATGATAAAAACTGAAAATAATGGTCGGTTCTGCGAACCGACCATTATTTTTATACTATTTTGTTTCCTTTTGCAAAAACCGCGGTGAGATTAATGTCTTCGTCAAAGGCAACGATATCGGCGTCAAAGCCGCCGCAAAGCTGACCCTTGTCGGTCAGTCCCATGATTTCGGCAGGTGTCGCGGTCATCATACGCACCGCTTCGCAGATCGGAATGCCCGCTTCCTTCGTAGCCACGCGGAGCAAACGGTCTGCGGTGGCGATACTGCCCGCAAATGCGCTTCTGTCCATCAGCTTGCAGACTCCGTCCTCGATAATATATTCGGTGTTCTGCATAAAGCCGTGGGTGGCATCGGTGCCCGCCAGCGAAAGGCTGTCGGTGATGAGGGCAATTCGGTCGGCACCCTTTGATTTGTAAACGAGCTTTATGAGCTCGGGTGGCAGATGCTTTCCGTCGCAGATGATCTCCACGTACATACCGTCCAGCAGATAAGCCGTTTCGATAACGCCGAGGCGGCGGAATCCGTGGTCACGGGTGATCGTGGACGTGCAGGAGTAAAGGTGGGTGACAAGCCTGCAGCCGTTCTCAAATGCCCGAAGCATATCGTCGTATATGGCGTCGGTGTGACCCGCAGAGGCAACGATGCCGTGCTCCTTCAGAGCCTTCGCGAATTTTTCGCCCGCATCGTTTTCGGGGGCGTAGCTCCAACGGGCAATAGAGGATGCATTCTGCTCAATGTATGGCAGATAGTCCATTTCCATAGGCTCGGTTATGTGCGCGGGGCATTGGGCGCCCGCCTGCTTTTTTGAAAGGTAGGGACCCTCCATATGCGCGCCGAGGATGGTTCCGCGAAGTCGGGGATCGCTCATTGCCTTACCGATACGCTGACCCGCGCCTGCCATAAACTCAAAGGAATCGGCGGAAACGGTAGGACAGATGGACGTCGTACCGTGCGCGAGGTGGAACTCGCAGGCCGCGATTATCTCGTCAACGCTACCCTCGAAGCGGTATCCGCCGCCACCGTGGGCGTGGATGTCGATAAATCCCGCACTGACGTAAAGTCCCGTCATATCGTATTCCTCGGCCACGGGAAGCTCGCGGTCTGTGACCTCGACGATCTTTCCGCCTTCAAAATAGACGTATCCGTCGAAAATGCGGTCGGTGAGGATTATTTTATCTGATTTTATTCTCTTCATAGCCGATCAAAGCAGAGCACTGCTGTCGCCGTCAAGATAAAGCACGGCACTGCCGTGACGGCGCAGTACGGTTGCGGGGCATTTTTCGCAGATCTCGTCGTTCAGCGTTGCGCGGACGGCGTTGGCCTTGGTCTTGGCGGGAACGATGCAGAAAAGGTGGTCGCCCGCGAAAAGAGTGGGAACGGTCAGCGTAATGGCGGTCTTAGGCACGTCCTCGAGCTTTGCAAAGCAGCCGTCGTTGACCTGCTGATTGCGGCAGATCTCGTCAAGCTCCACGGGCTTGACAGCGCGTGCGTCGCAGAAATCGGCAACGGGAGGATCGTTGAAGGCAATGTGTCCGTTCTCTCCGATTCCCATAACCACGATGTCGGTGGGATTCTCGGCCAGAAGAGCCGCATAGCGGTCGCACTCGGCCTCGGCATCAGCGGCGGTGATGTCGATGTAGGAAACGCTTCTGAAATCGGCAAGACCGAAGATATGCTCCTTCAAAAAGTTGCCAAATCCTTGGGGCGCATCGGCGGCAAGTCCGATGTACTCGTCCATATGGAAGGCGTTAACGCGATTCCAGGGGATCTCCTTGTCGGTGGCGAGGGCAAAGAGCACCTCGTTCTGAGAGGGCGCGGCGGCGAAGATCATATTGATGGTCTCCTTCTTCTCCAGAAGAGAAAGGATGCAGGCCTTGATATCTGCGGCGGCCGCCTTACCCATTTCGTCCCTCGTTTCGTAAATATTGACGTTCAAAAGGTCTTTTTTAAAGGTTTTCATTTTAATTCTCCTTAAAGCTCGATTTTTCGTATGATTTCTTCACGTCCGCTTTCAAGCGAGCGTTCGATCGCGTTCATGATGAACACAGGAGAGATGAACTCATCGTATTTCACCGTCTGTTCACCGCCCGAGAGGATGGAGTAAAACTCCTTGAATTCCTCGTAGAACCAATCGCCCGTGGTGGGGATCATGAAGCTCTTGGCTTCGGATTCCGCCATACGGGAGGCGTAGTAAAAATAGTTTTTGTCGCAGAAAAGTCCAACGCAGTCATAGCTTTCATAGTGAAAGAGAACGTGGAGCTGCTTTCCGTTCTGCTTGGCGGTCACCGAGATCGGGAAACGACCGAAGATCTCGCAGACCATCTCAACGAGATGCTGTGCATAGAAGTAGAAGCCGCCGTAGGCGTTCTCGCTCTGGTATGGCGCGCGGACGTAACCGCCGAGCGTAGCACCGCCGACCCCGTTTTCGGCGTCGTGGCGAAGCTCACGCACGTACACGTCCTGCTTCAGCGACGAGCCGCCCGAAATGCGGATATTTCTTTCCATAAGCCTTCTCATAAACTCGACCGCCTCGTCCTCATTCACCGTAATAGGCTTGTCGATAAACATAGGGATCCCGCTGTCTATGTAGGGCTTTGCGTATTTGTAGTGGTTGTCTCCGTGGCGTGCGGTTATGATCAGACCGTCGAGCTGACCTACGGCATCGGAATAATTCTCCATCACGGGAACGCCGAACCTTGCGTTCAGCTTTTCGGCGGCCTCGCGGCTGTCGCTGTACACGCCCACCACCTCAACGTCGGAGAATTCGGGCCTTTCTTTTATAAATTTCAAAAACTCATTGGCGTGTGAATTTTCACAGCCGAGTATCGCGATCTTTTTCATATTGCACCTCAGTACTTAAGAGGAAGGGGATTCTGTGCGTGAACCTTCTCAATGACCGATATGACCGCCGCCGCCATTTCGGGCGTGACCGTCATATCGCGGCCCTCCGTGAGCTTGAAGTAAAGCTGCTCGTAAAGCTTCGCCGTGCCGATATCGAAGGCTGTGCCTTTGAATTCGCCTGACTCCGTGTGCTTTATGAGCTTTTCCTTGCAGTAAACGGGATTGCCCTCCGTGTCCTTGAGGAAATTCTCCTCAACGGGACGCTCGGGATTCTCACCGTCGCAGATATAGGTCATTTCGTAGGCCGAGGGATTGGCCTTCAGAGTGCCCTTGGTGCCCTGAACCTTTATCATATAGTCCGAATATGCGTCGATAGGTGAGATCTCAATATCGATCAGCGGCTTTCTCGGTGCCGTAATAAGGATCTTCGCGTAATCGTCGGCATCTCCGCTTGTAATGGCGGTGTCGAGCTTGCTGTAAACCACCTGCGCATCCTCGTCAAAATCAAGGAAGCCGAGACCCATTCCAATGGGATGAGGCCCCGTGTTGTAGGTGCTTCCCGCGCATTTTTTCTGCAAAGTCTGCCAATCCCAACGGCGTGCAAAGCCGTTGTAGCGGATGCCGATCTGCTTTACGTAGCCGAGCTTGCCCGACTTTATCAGACCGTATATGAACTCATAAAATGGTGCCAGGAAGGTCTGCTGAAAGACCGCAAGGGTCAATCCGCGATCGTGGGCTGTCTTGATCAGCTCCTCGCACTCAAAAAGGGTGCGACCGAAGGGCTTTTCCACCAAAACGTTCAGCCCGTGAAGAAGCAGATCCTTCGTGATAGGGTAGTGCATCTCGGAGTAGGACGCGTTGACAACGAGATCAATATCGTCAAGTGCAAAAAGCTCCTCGTAATTTTCGAAGGTGCGACAGCCGGGATAAATCTCCTCCGAGACCCTCCTGCGGAGCTCGTCGGCCTCCACAACGTATTTTACGTTATAATAAACGTTGTCCGCGCTTCGGTAATATTTTCCGTGAATATCCTTGCCGCTTCGGCCCTGACCGATAACGGCAACGTTAAGTTTTTTCATTACTTTGACTCCTTAGATTTACTCTATTACAATTATAAGATAAATTTTTTGAAAAGTAAATAGCAAATACTGCTTTTTATATTGCAATTTATGAACATATAGGATATAATATAAAAAAGGAGGGGAGCATTATGAACGACGTAATTGTAAACAGCGGAGAAATGATATATCGGCATAACGTGTCGGAAAACATTCCCCGCGATGCCTATTCCATGCACATCCACAACGCATACGAGCTTATATATTTTCTTGACGGTGACGCCGGCCACGTCATCGAGGATAGAAAATACAAGCTGAAAAGGGGAGATCTGATTCTCATTCGCCCAATGAGCTACCATTTTATACAGATCGAAAGTCAGTGCAGATATGAAAGATACAACGTGCAGTTTGACCCGAAATCTCACGGCGTGGAGGGCCTTGAGCTGATACCCGACAGCCTTGAGGTGGTTAGTCTTGAGGGTAACGCGGCGGCGGAGGATATCTTCCGCAGGTGCGACCTGTATCGGAAAAGCTGTACCGACGAGATCTTTTTCAAAATTCTGCCCCACCTGCTCTCCGAGCTGTTTTATAATATCCACGCCTTCCTCGGTACGGCCCGAACCAACGAGGGCGCGCAGATCTCGCCCTTGATCTCCGAGTTTTTGCAGTACGTCAACGAAAACATCTGCTCGCCCATAGATATCGGTCGGGTGGCTGACCGACTTTTCGTCAGCGAAAGCTATCTTTTCAGGCTTTTCAAACGCGAGCTGCACCAAACGCCACAAAAATATATCCGAGAAAAGCGGCTTATGATGGCGCAAAAAATGCTTTCGGAGGGAGAGCGTCCCACAGACGTTTGCACGCGCTGCGGATTTTCGGATTATACCACCTTTTACCGAAATTACGTGTCGTTTTTTTGCCGTCCCCCGTCACAAAATTGCCGTTGACAAGGGCGGCGCGGTGTGATATAATCAACCCGAATACAAAATCCGAAAGGAAAGGCTACAGCTATGTATAAGATCTCGATTCCCGTCGTCCTGCACGACAGATTTGATAAAGAGGCAACCCTTGCCGAGCTTCGCCGCGCGGGCGCGCACCGCGTTTTTCTCTCGCTCGGCGCACCTTCAATGAAGGTCGAAAACCGAGAGAAGGATCTTGACGCCCTGCGCGAGAACATCCCGTTTTTCAAGGCCGCAGGCCTTGAGGTCGGCATTTGGTTCTGGACCTTCTGGCGCAATGACGTGACAGACGTTGACAGTATTCTGATGTCAAAGCCCGACGGCAGTCACAGAACAACCGAAGGCATAACGGCAAGCGAAAAAAGCAGCGGCGCCAGCGGCTTCGGCTGCCCCGCCTCCGAGCCTTTCGTCGGGAATTCGATGGAAATTATCCGCGAATACGCCGAGTGCCGCCCCGATATTCTGATGTTTGACGACGATTATCGCTTCGGCTTCATCGACAAGCATCTCGGCTGCTACTGCGATGCGCATATGAAGATGTACCGCGAGCGCCTCGGATACGAGATCTCGCGTGAGGATATGTACAAAAAGGTCTTTGACGGCAAGCCGAGCCGCGAGAGAAGCGTATTCCTCGAGTGCCTCGGCGAGAGCCTTGAAAGCTTCGCCAAAAGGGTCAGAGAAACGGTGGATTCGGTAGACCCCACCATCCGCTTCGCGGTCTGCTCCTGTATGTCGGTCTGGGATATGGACGGCACCGATTCCATCAAGATAGCAAAGCTGTTAGCAGGCAAAACCCGTCCGCTCCTGCGTCAGATCGGCGCACCCTATTGGGCGGTGGGCAAGAGCTGGAACAACAGACTGCAAAACGTCATCGAGCTTGAAAGAATGGAGCATTATTGGAGCGAGGGCGAGGACATCGAGATCATGACCGAGGGCGACGGCTATCCGCGCCCGCGCTACAAGGTGCCTGCGGCCTATCTTGAGGGCTTTGACACCGCCCTCCGCGCCGCCGACGTTGGCGAGTGCATCCATAAATATATGATCGACTACACCTCGTCGCCCACCTACGAAACGGGCTACGTCAATGCCCACCTGTACAACGCCCCCGCATATGAGGCCATCGAGCGCATCTTCGGCGGCAAAAAGGCCTGCGGCGTCGGCGTTTACGAGAAAATGAAAAAGTTCGCCGATGCAGACCTTACGGATATTGCCGAGCCCGAGGAATACGTCAAGGATCTCTTCTTTTCAAAGGGCGCAAGACTTTTGGCCGATAACACGGTCCCGCTGGTCTACGGCGAGGACTGCGATACCTGCGTGGTCTTTGGCGAAAACGCACGGGATCTGCCCGAGAGCATTGCGAAAAAGCACCTGATCCTCGATATTCGCGCCGCAAAGCTGCTGACGGAGCAGGGAATGGACGTGGGACTTGAGAGCATCGTCGGCCGTATAAAGCCCGAGCTGCTTTACTATCCCGAGCAGAACGAGTACACTCTTTCGGAATATAACGAAAGCTCGGCCTATGAGATAAAGACCAAGCCCGAGGCGAGAGTTCTCATATACTCCGTCAAGGGTGAGACGAGATACACGGATGCCTACGCTTACAAAAACTCATCGGGTCAGAGCTTTACGGTCTTTGCCTTTGATGCCGCTCTGGCGGGCAAGCACCGCTTCCGCACCTACACTATGCAAAAGCTCCTGTATGCGGAGATCGAAAGGATGCAGGGCAAGCCCTTGCCCGTAAAGTGCGCGGGCAATCCCGAGCTTTACGTTCTCGCAAAGAAGGAAGGAGATTCAATGGCCGTCGGCCTTTGGAATTTCTGCGTCGACCCCATATATGAGCCCGTGGTCGAGCTCGACCGCGAGTACCGCGAGGTAGAATACTTCGGCTGTACGGGACGCCGGGAGGGCAACAAGCTCTACCTTTCGCGCCTCGGAGCATACGAATTTGCTTTTATAAATCTGAAATAATAACGGGTTGATTCAAACCCGCGATCAAATAAAAAAGAACCGCTTTTTCTGTCAAAGGCTTGATGGAAAAAGCGGTTTTTGTAGTTCTCGAACGTATTTTTGTTAAGATCAAACAGACCGACAAATCGCCGGCAACGGCCGGAGCGAAGGCACGGGTGGAGTGATCTTATGCCGCACACGATCACCCGACGGGTAACTCACCGACAAATCGGAGTTTGTTTGAAACAATTTGAAACATTGAAGTCACAAAATAATCGAACCGTGCCTCACTCACAGCCTCCCCTTTTGGGGGAGGTGGCGCGGTTTGCCGCGCCGGAGAGGGTTTCTTTTTTTGCCCTCTCAGTCGCTTCGCGCCAGCTCTCCCAAAGGGAGAGCCATTGTCTTAACCGCTTCTGAGATTGGTTCCGGTGAAATCTGTTTGAACCCTTCAAATTCCGATTTATCGGGATATCTCCGTTCTAAGGTGGGCGCTGTTTTTATTTAAGCTGATTTACCACGCCCACAAACAGAGGCGCGCCAACGTCGGAGGTAATAACGAAAATAAAGGGACGGTCAAGGACGAAATCAATAGTTTCGTCGGGCGGCATACTTCCCGTAGGCATATCAAGTATGGTGTATGCGGAGGCTACGCAACCTTCCTCATCAATAACGACTCGCGCACCGTGCTGTGCCTTGTTTACATAAATGTAGGGGACATCGGTAAGCGGTGAAAAATCGGAAACGTACATATCAAACACGTCTGTAACTCCAAGCTCTTTGAGACCGTCAATGAGATTGACGTCGGATGAGACGTCGAATTTAGGGAGCGAGAGATTAACTTTCACGTTGTGAGACTCTACGCTGTATGATCCGGAGGTTATAAAACCGAGAGCGTTGGGGTCACGGAGCAGCTCGTCGATACTGACACCCTCATCGGGGAGAATAAACGTCATCCCGCCGCCTGAACTGAATTTGGAATTAACGGAAGTAAATTTATCACCGATTATATAATCGGTTCCGTACATTTTCTGATTCATAAACGTGCCCATAACGTCACCGTCGGCACCGTGAAAGACGTTTTGAGTATTTTTCTTTTCGTTAAATTCGGATTCCCACTTGGCCTTGAAAAGCACCGTGGTCGCAATAGCAAGGACCGTGTTGCTGTTCATTTCAAGCTTGTCGATCTGATCGGCAAGCATACCGCCCGTCTGCTCGTTGAGCCAGGCGCGAAGGGCCTCGTTGTAGCCGTCCGAGCCCATCTCGCCGTAGAAGGAGGAGGCGTAATAGGTCTCGGTAAGCCTTTTCAGTGTGTCTTCGTTGTAGGAAACGCCGTTGTCCATCCAGATCGAGCTTGCAAGAGTGCTCGAATCGGTGCCGTCGTTGCAGTAATGGGCACGCCACACCGCCACGGCCTGAACGCGAAGCTCCTCAATGCTGTCAACGCCGAGCAGGTCGAGGATCTGCGCGCGGCTGTTACCGTCGGTGGTCTCGGCCAGCATGGCAAGAGCCATATAGATATTCACGGGAGACAGTACGGCGTTGTCACCGCCAAGACCCGAAAGGTATTGGGCAATGATCTTGCCGTAAAACTCGGTCGGACGGTTCTCAAGGCTGTAGTAGAGCTTGTTGAGCGCTTTTTTGTCGGCATCCCACTTTTCGTGGCCTTCCTTGTCTTTTGAATAGTCAACGAACTGCGCCGTTTCGGGATAAAGCGCCGAGAGCAGGGCATAGGGCGCCAGCTTGTCGGCCACGTCGGGCGCAACGGGATTAAAGGTGGGCTGGGAGTAAATAGGAATCTTGTTCGTCAGAGCGGGTCGGGTAGTGACGGCAGATCCCGTACCCACGGGCTTTTCGGTACCGCTCGGGGTGTTCGTAGTCTGTATCACGTCGGGCGACTCGCCTGCGGCCGTGGTCTCGGGAATCTCGTTACTGCCGGGGGCAGGAGGATTCGGTCTGCTGCTCGGCAGCATCATAAATCCGAAAATAATTGCGGATGCCAACAGAACGGCCACCGCGGGGATCAGAAACAGCCGCTTGGTCGGCCTTTTTTTCTTTATGGGCTTGGCGGCATCGGCCACGTATTTCTCGTCAGCCTCGCCGATAAGCTCGAAAATATCAGAATTCTTCATAATAATTCTCCTCTGTAAGGTGTTTTTTCAGCTTTGTCCGCGTTCTCAAAAGCATGGACTTCACCTTGCTTTCGCTGAAGCCGAAGCGGTCGGCAATGACGGCAATGGAGTCCGAGAACCAATACCGCCGCAGAAACACGCGCCGCTCGGTGTCGGGCAGGGAAGCGAGGAAGGAATTGATGACCCTCGCGCGCTCGCGCTCGGCAAGCTCCTCTTCGGGAGTTTTTTCGTCGGCAATGCAGTCTGCGAGCTCGTCAAAGATCAGCTCGATCTCGCCGCCACCTCGCTTCTCGGCGGTGCGCGACCTCACACGGTCAACGGCCAGACGGCGCGTAATGCGCCCGAGAAAGGCGGAAAGCAGATTCGGTCTGTGGGGCGGTATACTGTTCCACGCGCGAAGATAGGTGTCGTTCACGCATTCCTCCGCATCCTCACGGGACGCGAGAATGTTGTAGGCTATGACGTGGCAATAGCCGCCGTATCTCTCGGCGCATAGCTTGATCGCCCGCTCGTCACGCGCGAAAAACAGCTCAACGATATATTTGTCGTCCATTGTCTCACCTCCGTCGTTTTTTGACCCGGTCATCCTTACAGTCGAAAAAATTCCGATTCCGTTGCATCCATTATAACATTTTTTGAAAAATTTTTCAATAGTTACTTCTGACGGCCATAATGCGACGAGTTTTGCGCGGCAGATGCGGTATAATGAGAAAAAAAGAAAGGAACGTGAAAAATGATAAAAACAAGCGGCAAGCTGACCCACACCCTTGAGGGCGGTCGGCTCACACTGAAGCCCACGGGGGAGATCGACCACCACAGCGCCGTGGCTTTGCGCGAGGAGGCGGATGCCCTTATATACCGCACACACCCCGAGGTGCTGGCCATTGATCTGTCGAGCATCGAATTTATGGACAGCTCGGGGCTGGGCTTTATCATGGGGCGCTACAAGCTCGCCCGTACTCTGAACTGCAAGACCGTAATAAAAAATCCCGGCGTGCGGGTGAGCAAGATACTCGCGCTGGCGGGGATGGAAAGAATTATAAAAACTGAAAGGGATCAAAAATGAGATCGGTAGCAAATAATACGAAAATAAAGAATAAAATGAAGCTCCAGCTTCCCTCGCTCTCGGTCAACGAGGGCATGGCGCGTGCCGCCGTGGCCGCCTTCTGCGCTCAGCTCGACCCGGGCGCCACAGATATCGCCGATATCAAGTGCGCCGTTTCGGAGGCGGTGACAAACTGCATAGTCCACGCCTACCGCAACACCTTCGGCGTGATCTACATAACCGTTACGCTTTACGAGGACAAGCTCTGCAAGATCGAGATCCGCGACCGCGGTTGCGGCATTCCCGACGTCCGCGAGGCACGTCAGCCCCTTTTCACCACCGATGCCGAGGGCGAAAGATCGGGCATGGGCTTCACCGTTATGGAGAGCTTTACCGACGGTATCCGAGTCCGTTCCAAGGTGGGCGCGGGGACAACCGTGACTCTGCTCAAGCGCATCGGTTCGAAAAATTGAGGGGAGAGATCGAATTGACCGGTGAGGAAAAGTACCGGCAAAACGCCTACCTATTGAAAAGAGCGGCGGAGGGAGACACGGAGGCCGAGGCCGAGCTGCTCGAGCTGAATATGGGGCTTGTGCGTAGCATCGCCCTGCGCTTTCGCGGCCGCGGGATCGAGACCGAGGATCTGATACAGATCGGAACGATCGGGCTTATCAAGGCGGTGCGCAGCTTTGACGAGAGCCGTGGTTGTGTTTTTTCAACCTACGCCGTGCCGATGGTAATGGGCGAGATCCGCAGAACTCTGCGCGACGACGGGTTGATCAAGGTCAGTCGCACGCAAAAGCGGCTTGGTGCAGAGCTGCTGGGAGCAAGAACGCGGATAATGAACGAGGAAGGCCGCGACCCCGGCATCACCGAGCTGGCGGCCGTCTGCGGAGTCAGCGTGGAGGAGGCGGCAATGGCGCTCGATGCCACCTCACCCGTGTCCTCTCTTTCGGAAACGGTGGGCGAGGGGGAGGGAATGACCCTCGAGAGCCGCTTGCCCGATCCCGATAACGAGATCGAACGGGTGCGCGACCGCGTGGCTCTGTCGCAGGCTATCGCCAAGCTGCCCGAAATGTGGCAAAAAATACTGCTTATGCGCTATTTTCGCAATATGACCCAACAGCAAACGGCAAACGAGCTTGGCCTTTCGCAGGTCAAGGTCTCGCGCGAGGAGAAAAAGATCGTTGAATTTCTCCGCGCCGAGCTGGTCTGAAGCAACACCGATAAATCGGAGATTGAAGATTTTTATTCGAGAACCTTTTTTGCAAAAAAGGTTCTCGAGCTCTACCAAAAGCTTTTATCGCCCGGGTCAGCTTTGTGGGCAATTTGTCTTTCAAAATTCGCTCGGTCGCGAATTTTGAGTGATTATTTCGGCTAACTTGTTCGCGCTCTCGCAGGCGCGCAGTCCGGTGAAAACTCCTCCTGGCGCGCCCTTTCTAAATATTACGATCAGAAATTGATTGTAACATCACCGTCGTGGCCGTTAGGAGGCGGTAACGCCGGACTAAGGCCTGCGTGAGCGCGCAAAAGTTGGCCGACACATTGTCTCAACCCGACCGTCCGAGGGAGGGTTGAAAATGTATCGTAACCTTAATGCAAACCATTTTTTCAAAGTTTTTTTGGAGAGCTCGAGAACCTTTTTTGCAAAAAAGGGTCTCGAATAAAAATCTTCAAACTCCGATTTATAGATTTGTCCATCGGTTCATATTGAAGCACGCAGTCCTCTTCGTAAAGTTTTTTGAAAATTTTTTGAAAAAATCCGTAACCTCCGGATATATTTTTCGTCTATATAGGTGAAGGCTATATACAGGAGGTTACTATGAAAAAATTTTTCTGCTTTTTAATCGTATTGCTGATCTGCTTCGGGTCGTTCGGGCGCGGTCAAAATGAATTTGAGACTATTCAGCTTGACGAGGAAGATTACGTATATGGCAAAATAACCGAGAAAATATCCACCGACGTTCTTGTTCTGAAGGTTAGCTCGCCCGCATCTGTGAAAAAATGGGGCGAGACCGTACATATAGTGACGGATCAGGCCGACGAGTGGTGCGTGGGTGACGAAATAAGCGTGCGCTTTTCAACATACGAGCAACCGCACGATTCGGCGCGGCCTATCAGAATAATTGCAGACAAAGTGGAGCCGCTTTTGCTGTATTACAAGCCCATTATTTATCTTTATCCCGAAGTCTCCACGGTCTGCTCGGTCAAGCTGACCTTGAAGGGCGAGCTGACCTGTACATATCCCGACCACGGCACCGACGGCTGGCAGGGCTTTACCGCCAACCCCGACGGCACGTTGATATTCCCGGATGGCCGAGAATACTACGCCCTTTATTGGGAGGGTGTGCAAAATACGGAATGGGATCTCTCCCGCGGATGGTGCGTTCGCGGTGAGGACACCGCCGAATTTCTTGAGTGGGCGCTGGAGGCGCAAGGACTGAACCGCCGCGAGGCCAACGAATTTATTATTTATTGGTTGCCGCTGATGCAGGACAACCCTTATAACGTCATATCCTTCCAGACCGAGGCCTACACCGATAGCGCGATCCTCGACGTGGAGCCCGCGCCCGACAGCCTTTTGCGTGTGTTTATGACCTATTATTCCTCTGAAACCGAGGTTGATATAGAGCCGCAGACCCTTCGGGGGTTCGCCCGCCGTGGCTTTACGGTGGTCGAGTGGGGCGGAAGCCAAGTATCGAAGCCTTGAATAACAAAAAGAACACGGAGCGATCCGTGTTCTTTTGTATCATATTGAAAACATCTTTATTGACTTGATCGCCGTGCCGTTTTCGTACTCGCGGACCTCGCCGAGGGCGAAAAATCCGCCTTTTCCGTAAAGGCGCACGCGCGTGCCGACCTCGTGCTGTGTGCCGATCTTCTTTTGATAGATCTCACAGCCGCCGCGGCAGAGCTTCTCGAAAAACTCGGGAAGTGTAACGACGGGGCAATCCTCAAACAAAGACTCGGTGGGGATGAGCAGCGCTTCGCGCTCGGACTCGGTCATCTCGGTCAGCTCGTCCACGGTGTGGCTCTGCTCGATGCGGAAGCCGCAGGTCTCGGTGCGCTCAAGGCTCGCCATAGCACCGCCGCAACCGAGAGCCGCGCCGATGTCGGCGCAAAGAGTGCGGATATACGTGCCGCCCGAGCATTCGACGTCGAGAATATAATCGGACGCCGCATCCGTGGGCTTGCAATCAAGAGAATAGATCTCAACGGGGCGCGCCTTGCGCTCCACCTCGCCGCCCGCGCGGGCAATGTCCACAAGCTTTCTGCCGCCAACCTTCAGGGCACTGTACATAGGAGGGATCTGCTCGATCCTGCCCACAAAGCCCTCGCAGGTCGCCGCGACCTCGCCCTCGGCGGGCAGGGAATCGCAGGTGGTCAGAACCGTACCCGTGGTGTCCTCGGTGTCAGTGGTCAGACCGAGCCTGAGGGTGGCGCGGTAGCCCTTTTTGCCGGGCTGGAGGTATTCCTCGGCCTTGGCCGCCCGACCCACCAGCACCACAAGCACACCCGTGGCCATGGGATCAAGAGTTCCCGTGTGTCCCACCCGCTTGGTGCCGTAAAGTCGGCGGATCTTGTTGATTATATCGTGTGAGGTACAGCCCGCGTGCTTGTTGACTATAAGCACTCCGCTCGGCTCGTTTTTGATCTCGCTCATTCGAAGATCACCTTGGCCGAGTAGATGGGCATACCCTGGGACGAGAAATTCTGCTCATACTCGGTCATTACGTTGCCCTCAGCGTACTCGGAGTTGTGCAGATCGCGCGTCATATATTCCACGCGCAGACCCTCGGCCGCGAACTGCTCAAGGGAGAAATCAAACAGATTTTCGTTGTCGGTCTTCTGGATCAGCGCACCGCCGGGAACGAGGATCTTTCTGTAGGTCTTGAGAAAATCCGCGTAGGTGAGACGGCGCTTGGCGTAGCCCTTCTTGGGCCACGGATCGCTGAAATTAAGGTAGATGCGGTCGATGCTGTGCTCGGGAAAAAGCTCGAGAAGAGTACGGGCATCGGCTATCATAAAACGCAGATTGTCGGGGCGCTCCTCGGCGCAGGCCTTGGCTTTCTCAAGAGCGAGGCAGGCAACGTCGGCAACGCGCTCAAGAGCGATCAGATTGATCTCGGGGTGTGCGGCGGCCATACCGCAGGCAAAGCCGCCCTTGCCGCAGCCGATCTCAAGGCAGAGGGGCTTTTCTTTGTCGGGAAATGCGGCTGTAACGTCCGCGCCGTTTTCTATAAGCAGCTCGGAGCAGGCGGCAATGCGCTCAGCCCCGTGCTTTTTTCTTCTCATTCTCATACGTTGAACCTGAAGAGAGTGATATCTCCGTCCTTCATCACGTATTCCTTCCCCTCGGAGCGGACAAGTCCCTTTTCTTTGGCGGCGGCCATAGTGCCGCAGGCCATCAGATCGTCAAAGGCCACGATCTCGGCGCGGATAAAGCCGCGCTCAAAGTCGGAGTGGATCTTTCCTGCGGCCTGAGGTGCCTTGGTACCCTTGGTGATCGTCCAAGCGCGAACCTCCTCGGGGCCGGCGGTCAGATAGGAAATAAGACCGAGCAGGGAATAGCTGGCCTTGATCAGCTTGTCAAGTCCGCTCTCCTCAATGCCCATATCGTCAAGAAACATCTGCTTCTCCTCGCCCTCAAGCTCGGCGATCTCGGCCTCAATGCCGGCGCAAACGGCGATAACGCCGCTCTTTTCGCTCTCGGCGAAGGCCTTGAGTGCCATATATGCCGCATTGCCGGTGGGCTCGCCCGCAACGTCGTCCTCACCCACGTTTGCAACGTAGATAACGGGCTTCATAGTCAGCAGGGGAGTATCGAAGAGGCAGGCAAGCTCGTCCTCGGTCAGATCCATGGTGCGGGCGCACTTGCCGTCCGAAAGAGTC
This sequence comes from Clostridia bacterium, assembly GCA_017451545.1. Taxonomy (GTDB): domain Bacteria; phylum Bacillota; class Clostridia; order Oscillospirales; family CAG-272; genus RGIG3994. The sequence goes on from JAFTOB010000080.1 coordinate 28,305, forward strand.
TTGTAGATGCGCTCGAAAAGTTCAAGCTCGGCGGCGAGGGTCTTGTCGCCCTTCATAGCCTTTTTGGTTCTGTCGATGCGTCGCTCGACCATTTCCATATCGGAGAAAATAAGCTCCATATTGATGGTCTCAAGGTCGCGCATAGGGTCGACCGAGCCGTCAACGTGGATTATGTTGTCGTCCTCAAAGCAGCGGACGACGTGGATGATAGCATCGCACTCGCGGATGTTGGAGAGGAACTTGTTGCCAAGTCCTTCGCCCTGGGACGCGCCCTTAACAAGCCCCGCAATGTCAACGAACTGAATGATGGCGGGGGTGTACTTCTTGGGGTCGTACATCTTGGCCAGCACGTCGAGGCGGCTGTCGGGAACCGTGACCACGCCCACGTTGGGCTCGATGGTGCAGAAGGGATAGTTCGCGCTCTCGGCGCCCGCATTCGTCAAAGCGTTAAAAAGTGTGGATTTTCCTACGTTCGGAAGTCCTACGATACCAAGTTTCATAAAAAATATACCTGCTTTCTGTGAAAATACACATAATTACCGATTATAAATACATTATAATACTTTTTTGCGGATTCTTCAAGGGGTGTTTGAAAAATTAAGGCAAAAATCAGAAAAAGCCGCTATCGCGGCGTGTCAATCACGCTTTGATAGCGGAAAAATTATAAGGATGACGAAATAGAAAGCGGTGAGCCGAAGCCCACCGCTGATTTTGGGATATTACTCGTAACTACTATCAAATACCTCTAAACGATAAGATTCTCCCGCAATGATGTTGATAGTTGTAATGTTTATTTTGTGGTCTTTAAACTTGTCGCCAACTTTCAAGCCGCTAACTGTATCCCAGCCGTAATCAATCAAATTTCCGTCTGAATCATACAATCTCCAATTCATTTCGCAAAAGTAAGTGCTACTTGAGCCCTTGATGTCATATGTTTTTTCGCCCGAACAGTAGATAGAAAGATTGCCAAACATATCAATTTCGTAGGAAAAGCTGTCTATACGAACGGTGTGACTAACACCGTAAGATCCGCTTGATGCGTTAAAACTAATAGTATTTACATATAATGGGGTGTTGGGATTTTGAACGGTTATAGATGGCAAATCAGTTATAGTGATTGACTTTTCTTCAAAAGTGAATTCGCTACCACTTATCCTAAAACAAAAAGTTCCCTCGGATGAAAAATCGGTATCAATATCTTCTTTATCAACCAAAATGGTCAATTGATACTTCTGATCAGAAGCAGAACCAATATTTTGGAAATCATTTTTATAAAAAGATCGCGTATTTGAATATACTGTGACGCCCAAATTATTGACTATCTTTATTTCGATCTGACCGGAATTTGACATTGATTTTCCATCTTGATCGTTCAAAACAAAGGAGAACGCATATTTTGTATTATCGCTTTGGGCTGTTAAGCTGTAATTTCCTAAGCTCGTTACTCTTGGTGTTTTAGGTGTATCAGGAATTTGTGTTTCTTTATCATTGTTTTCCTCAGCTCCCACTATAACCAATTTATAACTTTCACCAGCTTTTATACCGTCAGCAACAAATACATATTTATTTTTAAATTTGTCACCAACAGATATACTGTCCGTATAAAATGTACCGTGATCAACCAAGTAGTTTTCCGAATCATACAGTTTCCAGTCAAAAGAGATCCACGAATCGTTATTATTTCCATTTACATCATATGTTTTTTCACCAGAAAAATATATGTAAAGCGAATCTTCATATACTTTTTCATAGGTGATGCTGTCGATACGTAACGAGGCTTGGATTTTAGAAGAATATCCGTAATCGTGAACGGTTAGAGGTAATTGCGGCAACTGAATTGTTAGTGATTTTGTAGGTAAATCAAACACCTCTATGCTACATTCCTCAAAACCGTAATCATTGCCATACACCTCAAAAAACACCGTGCCATATTCGGTAGACCCACTATCAATGCTTGACGGAGAAATGTAGATAGTAGCTAAATACATTTCATTAACGTCATCATAAACCCATTCTTCAAAGTTATCTTCCGAAAAACTATGCTTTTTTTCATACACGGAAGCCCCATCATTGTTAACAATACGTATATCTACTGTGCCGATAGCAGACATAGGATTTTCATTCTTATCCGCAAGTTGGAAGAGTAAAACGTAGGTATCTTCTTCCTCATAATATTGGAATCGATAGTCAGAAAGCCATTCAACCTCGTGACCTGTCTGCTCAAAAACCTCTCCAAGTGTTATGGGATTTTTTGTTGAAATATTGGCAACATCTTTTATGGGAATAGCAAGGTTAAGATTTTGGCCGTCAATAAAAGAAGCACTTGTTATTCCAACAACCTTTCCCTCTTTATCAAGAAGGGGACCACCGCTATTCCCGTGTGAAATGGGTGCGGTAGTTTGTATGTAAGTTTGACCGTCAACTTCTCGCTCTGCCGCAGAAACAATTCCATCCGATAAGCTTCCACTCAACCCCAGGGAACTACCTATTGCATACACAGTTTCACCGGTTTTAACAGCTGTTTCTCTTATTTTTAAAGGGGTAGACGAGGTGCATTTTGTAGATAGTATGGCAATATCTCTATCTACACTATAGCCTAAAACCTTATCTACTTTGTAAGAACTTCCGTTTGCAAGTGTCACTTCAGCTGATGTACATCCCTCTATTACATGATAATTTGTCACAACAGTACCTTTATTATCGTAAAAAAATCCGGTTCCCGTACTTGTACCAAGTGGAGCTTCGCCCGTTATTTCTACAACCGAGGGTGAAACAAGTTCATACAATTCTTCTGCTGTTAATTCCTTGTTGGATGAAGTGCCGTCATTTATATCATCAATATTACCACACCCTTGGAGCAAAAAACAAGAAATCATTAATGTGATCATCAATAAAATAGCAGCAGCACGTTTCACGATATTTCCTTTCCGACAATCATTTTATAATTGATACTACGATAGCGAATATTGACAACAATGTCGATATTATCACGCCAACAACAGTCCAACATAAAGCCTTGTCAACTTTTTTATTTAAGAATATTCTTATTGCCAAAATATTTTTTTCGATCTTATATGATACAGCCTCTTTTTGCGTTTTTATAGAAACTTGAAGTGATTCTGTCAAAGCGGATTCTTCTTTAAGAATATTTGAGAACCTACCTATGATTGATTCAAAACACTTAGAACATTTTTCATTTAATATTGCGTACTGTTTTTCAGAAAAGTTTCTGCCACAATCAATCGCCAATTTTGTTACGGCATCGATCAATTCTGAAGATTTTAAATTGATAGCTTTGAAAAAATCATCTGAGCATTGGCGTATTTCATATCCTCCGTGAGCTCTTGCGTTTATTTCTTTCAATCTTTTCTCCACGGAAACAAGTTGAGAAACAAAATAATCTTGTGTTTCAGCAACTCTGATTTCCACAATTGTCAATAATTGATTGAAAATCTTATTTCTCATAAACTGACCCCCAAATTAAAAAGTGCGCAACCGAAGTTGCGCACAAAAAACGCAAACCCCGGTTTGTTGCTACACAAATTTATGCAAAGATGGATTAACACGCTTACATATTGGGAATTTGCATTTTTATCAAATTCACTATGTAAGCGGATGACGAAAAAGGGGTACAATTATCCATTTGTGTGACGATACCCGACTTTGCACATTATTAAATTTGTGTAGCATATTTATTCTATCACATTTTAAAAAATAAATCAAGGTTTTTCTTGTATTTGCCGCAATAATTTGAAAAAAGTAAAAAATCCCGCAAGATTTCGGCTTTTGCCGTTATCCTGCGGGATGTTTCAGATAAGATTTCAGATCTGTCTCGTTATTTTGTCGGAGTCGATGGCACTGCCCTTGGTGACGGGGCCGAGCTCGAGGTGGGTCTTTCTCCACTTGTCCTCAAAGGCAAGCATTGCAGGGGAGGGAAGAACGGGGGGCAGTTTGCCGAGGAAGCGCGCGCGGAAGTTCTCCGACTGCTTGACCTGCAGCTCGATCGTTGCGGCCTCGGTCTCGCCTATGGCGTAGGAGCGCATTGCAACGCCCTCGCCGGCAGCGATGCGCTGCATCTCGGGGAAGAAATTGGCGAAAAGGAACTGGGCGTAGGTGACAAGTCTCCAGCTTCCGTAGCAGCGGTACTGGCGGTCGCCCTCGTTGCCGAAGTCCTCGACCACAACGGTGTTGCCCGACCTTACGGCGTCCATAATGGCATCGTGAGAGTTGTCCTTCGCAAATGCGACAGTGTAAAGGTGGGGATAAGTCCAATCGGTCTGCACGTTGTGAACGTCGCTTGAGCCGACAACGGGAATGTTGAGTCCGCGCTCGGCGCGAAGCTCTGACCACATAGCAACAGAGCGGTTGACTCCGAGGTAGTTGCTCTGGCCGCCCGCCAGCTCGTAGGCGTCGAAAAGTCCGCTTGTGAGCAGGATCACGGTCAGATCGTCACGCACGTTCTGCGCGTAGTTACCGGGTCTCCAGAAGGGATGGGGGAAGATGGCAAGTCCGCCCGCCTTGTGGATGTTCTCGGTGGTCCAGATGGCGAGAGCGTATCTCTTTTTGTATGCCTCGGGAATGCTATCGGGCACGCGCTTCATGCACTCGGCCACCTCTTTTTCAAAGGCCTTGCGGTTGTGGATATATTTCTCGGCAACCGAGCTGTTGCCGCCTATATGAACGGTGTGGAAAACGGCACCGGGGGCGTGGACCTCCTCGCCGCGGATGCGCGTGATGCCGAGCTTTACGCCTGCGTAGACCTCGTCGATCTCGCCGCCGGGATAGAAGCGGTTGTGGTCGGTCAGGGCGAAGAAATCGTAGCCCTGCTCGCGCATATGACCCGCAAAGGCGGCGGGGTCGCGCTGACCGTCCGAGCGGTAGCTATGGGTGTGCAGGTCGCCCTTCAGGGGAACTGTGTTGTAGAGATCCTCGTAAAGCGAGAAAACGGGCAGTCTTTCCGTCACCTTTTCGCTTCTGTGAAGGATGACCAGATGCTCGGCCTCGCCCTCAAAGGTGTAGGTGAAGCGGAGCACGCCGTCGTGCGCCACGGCGGTTATAAATTTGTGGGAGCTTTTTGCGTGATAATCAAGCTCGTCGCCGTTGACGTCAACGATGGAGACCGTGTATTTCTGACCCTCAACGAGCAGAAAAGCGCGCTCGCGGGGAACTATAACGAACTCGGTAGGCGTGTCGGCAAGCATTACCGAGGGGTAAATTGCATAGTTCTTGTTTCTGGGAAGCATATTTATTCTCCTTTATCTATTTCATTCCAATGGAGCACCACTCCGTCGGAGACAAGCTTTTTCTGAAGCGCTTTTACGTCAAGGGCAGAGAAATCGTCGCACATAGCGGCGGCCGTTCCCGCGGCCTGACCCGTGACGGCACAGTCGGGGATAACTCGGGTGATGTCCCACATAGAATCGGTGACCGATATGTTGCGCCCTGCGGTGATCAGATTTTTGATCTTTTTTCCGTAGAGACATTCAAACGGTAGCTCGTATACAGGGCCGCGCTTACGCCAATCGGACACCATACCGATGGAGGTGGGCTCGAACTTTTTCGGTTCTTTATCGTCGAGGGTTACCGCACCGACTATTCTGCGGGTCATTCTGATCTGGGGAATCGTCGGGAAGGTGACCGGCAGGGCGTAGGGATGCTGACTGCGGAACTTTTCAAAGTCCTCGATGGCCGTTTGGTGGGACGTGATCACCATTTCGCTGAGCTCCTGACCGTCAAGTCCCGTGAAGCGACGCTCTGTGAGCAGATTTTCGGTCTTCTTTGTCTTGTGTTCCTCGGGAATGTCGCTGGCTCCGAGCTGACGGAGACGAACACCCTCCTGCTCGCAGAAGCGGTAATACCAGGCGGCGAGAATATTACCCTGACGGAAGGTCTCGCAGTCCTCGCCCGACAGCTTGCAAACGTCAGCATCACCCGTGCAATCGACAACCGAGCGCGCCGCAATGGCCGATCGACCCGACTTGTTCTCGACGATAACGTGGGTGATCTTTCCGTCTGTCACCGCGACCTGCGACGCCAGCGTGCCATAGAGAATATTGACCCCGAGATCGGTCAGAAGCTTCTCGGCATCAACGGCAAAAACGTTTGCGTTGTACTGTACTACAAAGCGTTTCTTCTTTTTCTCCTCGAGCGTACCTCCGTCAAGCCAGGCCGCAGGATATCTGTCCTCGACTACGCCCCGCTTGATCGACAGGCGCAAAAGCTCCTCGGCAAGACCGAAGCTGACCTGATGCCCCTCACCGTCGCAGAGCGGGAGATAGATGGTAATAAGCCCGAGGGTGGCAAGACCGCCAAGCATATATTCGCGTTCAAGAAGGATGACCTTTGCACCGCTTCGCGCCGCGGCTACCGCCGCGGCAATGCCGGCTATGCCGCCGCCGCAAACTAGAACGTCGCATTCGCCAAAAACGCGCAGCTCGCGCGCGGGTTCCGTTAAAGTATTCATAACAATCCCCCGAAATTTACTGTCACAATTATATCACAAAGAGTAATTTTTTTCAATACGTTCCTTGAAATTTGAACTGAATGTTAAAAAAATTAATAAATTTTGAAAATAGTTAATGAAAAATGAAAAATAATCTTTTCAAATTTGAATTAATGTGTTATAATATACCGTGGGTGTGTGTGAAATGTGTTGATTTCCCCCTAAAATTCAGCTCAATTTCACACAAAGTACCAATTCTTGGTGTAACATTTATATTGAAACATAAAACGGAGGTTTAAAAATGCTGGATACTAAAATTCTCGTCGTGGATGACGATCTTAATATTTGCGAAATGCTTAAAGTGTACTTCGAGAATGAAGGCTATGAGGTTAAAACCGTTAACGACGGCGTGGAGGGTCTTGTTTCCTTCAAAACCTATGAGCCCGATCTCGTCCTGCTTGATATAATGCTTCCCCGAAAAGACGGCTGGCAGGTCTGCCGCGAGATCCGCGAGATGTCCTCAAAGCCCGTGATCATGATCACCGCAAAGGGTGACGTTTTCGATAAGGTCCTCGGACTTGAGCTGGGCGCCGACGATTTCGTGGTCAAGCCCTTTGATATGAAGGAGCTCTCTGCCCGCGTAAAGGCCGTGCTCCGCAGATACCAGTCTCACAGCTCTCAGAGCGATGAGGAGGTAATCAAATTTGAAAACATAGAGATAAGCCTTCAGAAGTATGAGCTCAAGCTCAACGGTGAGTACATCGATATTCCGCCCAAGGAGCTCCAGCTTCTCTACGTCCTCGCCTCCAACTGCAACCGCGTTTTCACGCGCGACCAGCTGCTTGACAAGGTTTGGGGCTTTGATTATCTCGGCGACTCGAGAACGGTTGACGTTCACGTCAAGCGCCTCCGCGAAAAGCTTGAGGGCGTTTCGGACAAGTGGGTGCTCAAGACCGTTTGGGGAGTCGGATATAAATTCGAGCTTCTCGGTTGATATTTGCCGCGGCATTGCCGCGGCAAAAGTATTAGTATATTAATTTATATGTTCAAAAGCCTGTTTTTTAAATATATATTGGTATTTATCGTTATAATGCTGTTCTGCTTTTCGATGCTCACGGCCATTACCGTCAACGTGGTCAACAGCTACGCCGCGGATACTAAGGCCGAGATCATACAAAACGAGGCCGAGGCCGTGTCCATTTACCTTGAGAGCTGTCTTTACGGGGAAAAAGGCATCGGATTTTCCGAGTACATCGATCGGAACAGCGAATCCCTCAGCGCCGTTGTGGGCGCTATGGTATCGAGCTCGGACGGTATCGTGATCCTTTTTGCAGATACCGACGGAAAGATCGTGTTCTCCGCTGATACAAACGGCTCAAAGCCTGTGAGCGGTGTGACCTTGAAGCCCGAGCTGCTTGAAAAGCTTGACGGCGGAGAAGTAACCGAAATTGACGGTATCGAGGGCGTTTTTGATGACGAGCACCTGTCGGTCGCCTCCACCGTGGACGTGGACGGGGCAAAACTCGGCAGTATAGTCGTCTGCGCGTCGTCCTTTTCGGTGGATCACCTGATCGATACTATGTCGAAGACCGTCTTTATGTCCTGCATCTGGGTGCTTTTTGCGGCGATGATCGCGGTGTATCTGATCACCGAGCGCATCGTCAGCCCCCTGCGTGATATGAGCCGTGCCGTCAAGAGCTTCGCAAACGGAGATTACTCGGTGCGCGTTCCCGTCAGAGGCCGCGACGAGGTGGCGAATCTTGCCGAGAGCTTTAACCATATGGCCGAGTCCATCGAAAGCTCCGAGAAAATGCGTAATACCTTTATGGCAAACGTGTCCCACGATCTGCGCACCCCCATGACCACCATAGCCGGATTTATCGACGGTATTCTGGACGGTGCCATTCCGAAGGAGAAGCACGAGTATTATCTCGGTATCATTGCGACCGAAGTAAGGAGACTTTCTCGCCTTGTTTCTCAGCTTCTCGATATTTCGAGAATTCAGGCGGGCGACCGCAAGTTCAACAAAAAGCCCTTCGACGTCTGCGAAATGGGAAGACAGATACTCTTCTCATTTGAGCAGAAGATCGACGAAAAGCGGCTTGACGTGGAGTTCGATTGCGAGGATGACAATATGTACGCCTGCGCGGACAGCGATGCCATCCATCAGATACTGTATAATCTTTGCGATAATGCGGTAAAATTCTCAAAGGAGGGCGGCCTTCTGCGCTTTGCCGTCCACCGTACCGATGACGGCAAAAAGCTGACCGTCGAGGTCTACAACGAGGGCGCCGGAATCCCCGCAGAGGATCTGCCCTTCGTGTTTGAAAGATTTTACAAGAGCGATAAGAGCCGCGGTCTTGACAAGAGCGGTGTGGGTCTCGGTCTGTTCATAGCAAAGACCATAATCGAGGCACACCGCGAAAAGATCCGTGTCGAGAGCGAGCAGGGCAAGTATTGCAGATTTGTCTTCACGCTTGAAAGAGTCGGCGGAAAGGACGAGGTATAATGGAAGAAAACAGAGATAATAACCTTGATGAAAATATAGAAAAGACAGCGGAAGCGGCAGAGCAGGGCACATCCAACGCAGAACCGGATCAGCCCGTCGCTCCCGAATACGTATACAGCTGGGGCAGCGAACACAAAAACGAAGGAAACGTCGCCCCGATAGGCGTTCGCACCGCAGGTAAAAAGGCATCGACCGTGGCAATAATCTGCCTTTCGGTGCTTTGCGTGGCGCTTGCAATATTCGTTGCGGCGCTTTTGCTGAGCGGCGAAGAGGGAGGGCTCACAGTCGCCGAGATCGCCGAGCGCGGCTCCGAGTTCACCGTAGCCATCCAGGCCAAGAGAACGTCGGGACTCAGCACGGGAACCGGCATCATCCTCACCGATAACGGATACATTGCCACGAACTATCACGTAGTCGACGGGGCAGAGGTCATATCGGTCTACACGTACGGCGGTCAGGAGTACAGCGGCACAGTCATCGATACCAAGCCCGAGTGCGATCTTGCGCTCATACGCATCAACGCTCACAACGGCGAACGGTTCGCTTATGCCGAGATCGGAAGCTATTCTTCGGTCAAGGCAGGAGATCAGGTGGTCGCCATCGGAACACCCTACAGTATCAACTACGCCTGGTCGGTTTCTTCGGGGTGCGTGTCCCACACGGGGCGCGACGTTGTCGTGGATGCCGTCAAGAACAGTACCGTGAAAATGATACAGACCGACACAGCCGCCAATCCCGGCAATTCGGGCGGTCCGCTGATCAACGATAAGTGTCAGGTTATCGGTATCGTCAGCGCGCGTCTTGGCGTGGACGGATACGAAAATATAAATTTCGCCATTCCCATCAGCGAGCATATGGACTTTTTCAACGAGGGCATCAACAAGGATATGTCCAAGCCCCAGATAGGTATAACCGGCGTGGCTTTGGCCGAGGGCAAGGAGTATTATATCAATAAGGAAGAGAAGAAGGCATATACCGTTCTGCAGGACGAGAACGGCGAGAAATATATAATCATAAACAGCCGCTACGAGCAGAAGCTGACCGATGATTATATGGAGGGTGGCTTCCTTATCACGCCCGACAGAAGCGGAATCCTGATTTTCGGTGTTAACGAAAATGCTGATGCATACGGAAAGCTGAGGGAGGGCGACCTTCTTGTCGAGTTCGACGGCAGGGAGCTTCTGTACAACGAGACCGAGAATCCGTTTGATACGGTCCGCGATATTCTGAGCGAAAAGACCTCAAAGGACAGCGTCCGCGTTGTATTTATAAGAAACGGCGAGGAATACGAGGCAAGGATCTCGCTGAAGGAAAAGGAATAAAATCAAAAGGAGCTGAGTCAAAAGCTTTTTAGAAGGCGATTGACTCAGCCTTTTGCTATGTAAATTTGCAAGATCGAGAAAAACAAAAGAAAAAGCCCCGAAACGAGGCAAAAAAGAGTATGACAAAAAGAGGATCGTCGAAAT